>JAGHCF010000037.1:0-3933 GCA_021160605.1 Nanobdellota archaeon
ACTTTAGATAAAGGGGCCTTGAGGAATTATAACGTGAAGCCCAAACAAGTGGAAGAAATGTTGAAGAAAGTTTACAAGAGTGCGGATGTCAAGCTCCTGAAGGATGGAAGGATAAGGGTGAAGTTAAAGACGGAGGATGTGGGTGAGATGTACAAACTTAAGAGCAAGGTCTTGGACACCTATATAAAAGGCGTGCCCGGGGTAACTCATGTCTTACCCATTAGGGACAAGAAGGAATGGATCATCAAGACCGCGGGAACGAACCTCAAGAAAGTCTTAGAACTTCCTTATGTGGACTCTGAGAGGACCATCTCCAACGACATATTCGAGATCGCTAAAGTCTTGGGAATAGAGGCGGCGAGGAACGCTATAATAAATGAGGTGAAGGAGGTCCTCGACCGCCAAGGGATAGAGGTCGATATACGCCACCTCATGCTCATCGCGGACACCATGACCTTTGATGGCAAGATAAGGGGGATAACTAGGTACGGAATCACCTCTCAGAAGTCCTCCATCCTGGCGAGGGCTTCCTTTGAGATCCCCCTGAAACACATCTTCTCCGCTGCTGTTAGGAACGAAGTTGATCCCCTTCAAGGAGTCGTGGAGAACGTCATGATAAACCAGCCGGTTCCGGTGGGTACTGGGATACCTAAGCTGATCTACAAGGTGAAGCGCAGTGGGGATAAGGAGTGAAGTGAAGTCCGCCCTAGAGAAGGGGAAGCTCCTCATCGGATTTAACTCCGTGAGGAAGGGGCTGATGGCTGGAAAGGTGAAGAAGGTCATCCTAGCGAAGAACTGTCCCTTAGAGATAAGGGAGCGAATGCTTCACTACGGAGAAATCGGCGGGGTCCCCGTGGAGGTGTTCAGGGGAGACAGCACCTCCTTAGGAGTCCTCTGCAAGAAGAGCTTCAACGTGCTAGTAGTGGGGATCAGGAAATGAAGATAAAGCTGAACACGGAGAGCATAAGGTTCATCACCCTCTTCGAGAGCATGACAGGGGCACTGGTAAAAGATTGTATAGTCTCAGATGGGAAGTTGTTGTTTATCGTGAGGGAGGGGCAGGCAGGCATTGCCATTGGGAGGAACGGGGCCAACATAAAGAACTTAGAGAAGGTCCTGAAGAAAAAAATAGAGATCATAGAGTTCTCCAAGGAGCCCGTGAAGTTCCTCCAGAACATAATGAGGCCTCTGGACGTCAAGAATGCTTACATCTCCGAGAGGAGCGATGGAAAGAAGATACTATATTTCTCTTCTTCTAGGAGGAACCCCCTTCTGCTCTCGAAACTGAAGAAGGCGAAGTTCCTCCTCTCCAAATATTTCGGCATAGACGGGGTCAGTTTGGTTTAGCTCTCCTGAAGTGTGATCTTAAGAGGAGATAAGCGAGTGAGACTCTCAAAGAAGAGGAGAGAATGATGAGCCCTGAGGTGCTTGGGACCACAATGTCCTTTGAGATCACAGCGTAAAATACAGGTTCTCTGGAAAAGGGGTTCCACAGCTCCTTCCAACCCTCGAAGTCGACCAAGAACCAGAGAGCGTCGTTTAAGAAGTTAGATAGGAGGAGCCCGGCGATCCACAACTTCCATCTCCCTTTGTCGTAGACGAGCAGGGTTACCCAAGGAGCAGCGAGCACCAAGGGGTAGGGCAACCCGAAGTATCCTAAATCCTTTAACAGGAACAAATCCTTATCATTATCCTGAGCGTAAGAGTAGGCGTCAAATGCCAAAAGGATGGCTGTGGCAGTGACCAATATCTTCAGGAACACCTTCATCTCCTGATCCATGTACAGATGCCTCTGAGAAAATATAAAAATGTTCACTTACTTTCAAATCTCATGGGTGTGGATGAGAAGATCAAAGAGGAACTCGACAAGTTGAGAAAAGAGGCGAAGAAAGCCATCGAGGCAAATCCCAGCATGCCGCTCCTCTTGAATCCAGGATACGTGGAATACGCGGAGAGGTTGGAGGAACTGCGGAAGGAAGGGGAGATCACCTTGAGGGAATATGACAGGAGACGAAAGGAGATGTTTGACTTCTATAACAAGGTGTCGGAAAAGCTTTAAAAAAGGAGGATAAGTTGAATGGGATATGGTGGTCAAGAAGACGAGGGGATTATTCGCTGGGAGGAAGCTACTGCTAAGAAGGAAGAAGTTCAGGTTCGCGAAGAAGGGGGAGAGGAGTAGGAGGTTCAAGTTATACATAAAGTATGATCCCTTGGAAGGAGCCCCCATGGCCAGGGGCATAGTTTTGGAGAAGAGGGAGATAGAAGTGAAGCAGCCTCACTCCGGATTGAGAAAGTGCGTCAGAGTCCAGTTGATAAAAAATGGGAGGGCGGTCACTGCCCACGTCCCGTTTCCTGGTGGGATTAAGTTCATAAACGAACACGACGAGGTCATCATAGAAAGGGCTGGTGCCCCACAAAGAGGAGCACTAGGAGACATGCCTGGGGTCAAGTTCAGGGTGATAAAGGTCGCAGGGATAAGTCTCAAGGAATTGGTGAGGGGAAAGAAACAAAAGCCGGTGAGGTGAATTGGATATCAAGCTATTTGGGAAGTGGGACACTAGGGAAGTGGTCGTCAGGGATGCTGGCCTTAAGAGGTACATCAACCTGAGGCCTGTGTTCCTCCCCAGGAGTTTTGGGAGGGTGCAATACAAGAGGTTCGGGAAGAGCGAGCTGAACATAGTTGAGAGATTGGTGAATAAGATAGGGGTCTCGGGTCATAGGGGGAAGGAGCACAAGTTCACCAGTGGGAGGAACGTGGGGAAGTCCATGAAGGCCATGAACATAGTCAAGAGGGCCTTTGAGATCATAGAGGAGAGGACGAAGCGAAACCCCATCCAGGTCTTGGTGGAAGCCATCGAGAACTCTGCCCCAAGAGAAGAGATAACTGTGATAGAACACGGAGGGATAAGACACCCCAAGGCGGTGGACACCTCCCCTCAAAGAAGGGTAGACCTTGCTTTGAGATGGATAACCCAGGGGGCGAATCAGAGGTCCATAAAGAACAAGAAAAGGATAGAGGAAGCCCTGGCAGAGGAGATAATTGCTGCATCGAGGAACGAGAAGTGCTTCTCAGTGAGTAAGAAGATAGAGATGGAGAGGCAGGCCGCGGCCAGCAGGTGAGTTGTCCCGGGCAAAAACTTAAAAAACGTTCTTCCTTTCTCAAGGAACATGGCAAAGGAGACCATGCTGGATAAGGTCAAGAGGCTCATCCACAAGCAAAAGAACATAAGGAATATGGGCATAGTGGCCCACATAGACCACGGGAAGACCACCCTCTCCGATTCCTTGTTGGCCGGGGCGGGCATGCTCTCCGCGGAGTTGGCCGGGGAGCAGAGATATTTGGATTTCTTGGAGGAGGAGCAGAAAAGAGGAATAACCATACAGGCGGCCAACGTGAACATGGTCCACGAGTATGAAGGAGAAGAATATTTGATCAACTTGATAGACACGCCGGGACACGTGGACTTCGGAGGGGACGTGACCAGGGCCATGAGGGCAGTGGATGGAGCCTTGGTTCTGGTCTGTGCGGTAGAAGGAGCGATGCCCCAGACCGAGACCGTGTTGAGACAGGCCTTAAGGGAGAGGGTGAAACCCATCCTCTTCATAAACAAGGTGGACAGGTTGATAAACGAATTGAAACTCACCCCTGAGAAGATCCAGGAGAGGTTCACCAAGATAATCGAAGAGGTGAATAAGATCATCGCCAGTTATGCTCCTAAAGAATTCCTCCCGGATTGGCAGATAAGGGTTGATAAGGGGACCGTGGCTTTTGGTTCGGCGGTGGATAAATGGGCCCTCTCCTTTCCCATCATGCAGAGGAAGGGCATAACCTTCAAGGATGTTTACAACGCTTACATGTTGGAGGGGGAGGAGAGAGAAGAAGCTTTGAAGCGCTTGAGGGAACTCGCCCCGCTTCACGAGGTCGTACTGGAC
>JAGHCF010000027.1:0-11648 GCA_021160605.1 Nanobdellota archaeon
ACCAAGGCTCCACTTGTTTTGGAGGCACGATCCCAGGGCAACCGGTTATCTCCTCCCTCTCCTTGACCACGAGGATCTGTTCACCTTCCTTTAACTTCAACTCCAAACCATTGGAAGGGAGACTCAACTCAAAATCGAGACTCTCTGGGCGTGGCAATACCTCCATAAAATTTCACAAACTCTCTGACATTTAAACCTTTACCTCGCGAGCTCGTAGGCCCTCACTCTTTTCCCCAGTAACCCCTTTACTTCCGCTGCTGCGTACTTCCAGATGATCCCGAACTTGCCCTCTTTCCTTACCCTTCTACTATCCATCTTGATCTTGACTTTTAAGTGGCATATTTTGGTGAACTTCCTTACCCTCCTCGCCAACTCGTGGTCCTCCCCTGCGAGGAGCACCTCATTGTAACCTCCAACTCTTTCAAACACATCCTTCCTGATGATGGTGCAAAAGCCAGGGGAATGACCTATCCCTAGGAGATTGAACAGCTCGCAAAAGAAATAGCTAACCCTGTAATAAAACTTTAACAATAAATCATCCTCAAGAGGGACCCACTCGCATGTGGCCGCATCGCATTTCATCTTCTTGACCTCCTTCACGAAGTTTGGGGGCAGGATGACATCAGCATCTATGAAGGCCAACACATCCCCTTTGGCGTGCTTCGCTCCTAAGTTCCTCCCTCTCCCGATCCCTCTCTTTTCAGCTATCACGAGCCTACATCCGTATCTCCTAGCTATCTCCCTCGTTTTGTCCTTCGAATTCCAGTCCACCACGATGACCTCAAAGTCCCTGTCAGTTTGTCTCTTTAACGATTCAAGAAGCCTTGGGAGGTACTTCTCTTCCATGTGAGTGGGGATGATGATGGAGATCATGAATGTAATTTGATGGGAGACAATAAAAACATTACCTGGGAGAAATGACCACCAAAAAGTTAAAAAAGAAGTCGACCAGGTGGAAAAATATGCCTGAGGGGCGCTTTTATGAGAAGGAGTTCTCCTTAGAAAACTTCCTTAGCCTTGCCCAGGGTTGTGTGCTTACTGCGAATAAGTTGATGGAACTACACGAGAAGAAAGACGCCGATAGTCTCATAATCCCGAGTAGGGGAGCATATCCCATCTTTAGGGGGGTCTTCGACGCCCTGAAGGGAAGTGAGTTAGAAGAAATACTGAGCGTGCCGAGCTTCATGAAAGTGAAAGGGGGCTCAGAAGAGGGAAAGTTCCCAGTCGTCCCTGTCCCCCTGACCGCCGACGTTTACATCCCAGAGGAAAAATTGGGGAAATATGGAAAGAGATTAGATGAAGTCGTGGACGAGATAAGGGACAGTGGAAGTTACTTGATTTCCCTCCTCTTTAAGGATGGAGATAAGAGGAGGGAGGATAAGTGCTTCAGGGCGTTCGAACTCCTTCTTGAAGAAGTAGAGGGTAGAAGAGAGATAGCGGACTACTACAGGCAGTTAAGGCCCTTAAAAAAGCCCGTCATTCTGGACACCCTCATTTCTGGGAGGGCCTTTTACACCATCCTACGAAGCTTGGAAAAGTATGGAGTGAAGCTCGGAGAGAAATTATATGGAATAGGAATAGTGGACCTCCAAGGCGCTAAGTTGAAGAGAGAGTACAGGGGATGGTTGAGGCAACAGGAAGCGAAGGGGAACGTCTTCCTCATTCCGGTGAGGAGGATAATGTCAGAGGATAGGGGAGCTAGTTTACTTGGGATAGTTGGGTGCATTTACCCGAATCTCCTCTTAGAAGCTTCGAAAGCAATGAAGTGCCCTATTTGCGCTGTCACCTGGCATGTGCTCCCAGACGGTGAAAACTCTAGGTCAAGAGAAGTGAGGAAAAGGGTCGAGAAGTACAATCAGGCGTTCGAGCTCTACATGAAGTGCTTGGAATCAGCGGTAGGGCACGTCCTGGGCAAGACGGAGTTGGGTCCATTGGAAAGCTATAGGAAGGAGTTAATAGCCCTCTTGAATGAGCATAAACTCTTAATTCCAGAAGATAGGCCAGAACCTGGTTTGTTCTCCGAGTGGAGGACGAAGGACATTTACGAGACAGGAGCACACGTAATTCACATAGAGTTCGATCCGAGCTTAGTAAGGAAGTTCGTAAGGAATTTGAGCTGGTAAAAGATAAAAAGGTAATTGTTGTTATTTTTAAATGGTAGCACCCGATGAGATTAGAGTGATATTGAAGAAAGAAAAACGCAGAGAGGTTTTTTGAGGCGTACGTGCGGAGATTTGATGGTGACTTAAAAAAGGCAGCCAGAAGCCTGAGGTTGCATCCAGAGACTTTTAGGAACTATTACAGTGGCAGGAGACAGACGATCCCTAAACGGGTTCTTGAAAAGATCGTGAAGGCGATAGGTCATAATTTAGAGGACATCGTAGAAGAGGAGGTTAGGTTGGGCGAATTCGTAGCACGTTCCTTCAGGAGGTGGGAAACAGAGAACCCTGAGGAGGCCAGGAGGGTCGAGAGGAGAACTTGAGAAAGGGAGGGAAATCACGAAACAAAGAGGTAAAAGGGCCCCAGGTTTGAGGAAGGCTAGGCGAGCCTTAAATGAGAATCTCATGAAGATGCTTGGAAGTGAAGAAGAGGTCAGAAAGTATCGGAGGAAAAAGTTTCAGGAGGCCTTGTTGAAACACTACGGTCGATTGGGGGACCTCAAGGAAATACGAAAGTTCATCGGATCTAAAGGGGCGTTCTTGAGGTGGCAGAAACTCAAAGAAGAGCACGGGCAAGAAGGGGTCAGGGAGGTCATGAGACAATTGACGGATCGCCTTAGGGACATCTATGGGAAAAAATACCCTGTCATCCTTTCGCTTTATAAAGTCCTGAAGAACAAAGGGCTTTTGGTAAGTGTTGTGAGGGAAGAAATAAGAAGGGTGGGGAAGACTCTCTCAAGCTTGGACATCGAGTTACTTAAGGGAGCAGCTGGAGGAAAAGTGACTTTGGAGCAGCTCTTGGGAGAGGGTAAGCTGGGGGAAACTGGTGGAACTCGTGCCCAAAACGTTCTCCCACATCTTCGATGGGGGGAAAGGACAGGATTACTCCCTGCTTATTAGGGTGTACTCTTACCTAAAGGACAATCCCGAAAGCAGCGAGCAAGAGATGTCCGGGAAGTTAGGAGTAAGTGTGCGCCAACTGAGGAAATTACTCTATAAGTTCTCAAAGATCTTCGAGGGCACACCCATTAACTCTGCTTCTTCCAAGTGGAAATTGAGGGATGCCCCCGCCGGGATTTGAACCCGGGTCTCAGGCTCGAAAGGCCTGCATCCTTGGCCGGACTAGACGACGGGGGCTCTCTTATTCTTTGGTGGGGAAACAATATAAACGTAACCATCCCGTTAAGAACATGAGGGTCGCCTTTCTCGCCCCAGAGTTCCCACCTCACTGTTTCGGTGTCGGAACGTATTGTAAGAACTTGACGGAAGCGCTTGCTGATAAAGGCGTAAAGATAGAACTGATCTCCAGCGCGAGGAGATATGAGCATGAGAACATCAGGCTCCACTCAACCAAGCTGTCTGGTCCTATCCCCGTTCAGTGGGCGGGTTTCTTCTTCCTTTCTAATTTTCATCTCATGAGGTTAAGAGATGTCCCTTTAATCCATGACAACTCCTTCCTCCCTATTCTCTCTCACAGGCCCATCGTCGTGACCTCTCATTATCTCTCTACTGTTTTCCAGAGAAAGATGAAGGCGAGGCGCCTCTTCACCTTTGGTAGATTTGTCATGTTCACCCGTCACTTAGAGTTCAAACTGGAAAAGAACAGCATGAGGAGGGCAAAAGCTGTTATCTCTCTCTCCCCTTCCATGACTGAGGAGATGGTGAAGGAATACGGCGTGGAGAGGGAGAAGATAAGCCAGATCCCTAATGGGATCAAGTACTCAGAATTTAAGAGGGATGAAGATAAGGAGGATTTCGTGCTTTATTCCGGTAGGTTGACGGAGCAAAAGGGCATCTTGGAACTGCTGGATGCCATAAAGCTTTGCAAGAGGGAGTTGAGGATGACGGGAGAAGACGTGTTCGGCGGGAAGTGGATAGAGAAAGTGATCAGGGAAAAAGGGGTCAAAAAATACGTGCATCTCCTCGGGTTCTTGAAAAGGGAGGAGTTCATCGAAGTCCTCGGGAGAGCCAAGGTCTTCGTCCTGCCCTCCTTGTACGAATCCTTCGGGATAGTGGCTCTGGAGGCCATGGCAAGCGGGACCCCTCTGATCATATCCAACGGGTGTGGTCTTTCTGAATACTTGGAAGATGGGAAGAACGCCCTCGTGGTGAGTCCCAAGGCTGGAGAAATAGCTCAGGCTATAGAGAGGCTCATGGAGGACCGTCGATTATGGAAGAAACTCAGGAGGAATGGAATGAGGTTTGCTAAGAAGCTCGATTGGTCCAGGATCGCTAAGAGGGTGATAGAGGTCTATGAAAGTGTCCTGTGAAGAACTAAGGAGAAGCTTAGAGAAAGTCGATTTGAACGAGCTCGAGAGGATCTTGAAGGAAAGCGGGTTTTCCGGGGTCGATGAGCGACTCAAGAAAGAAGTGGAACTCATTTGTAATTTCGACAGTCCTCCTGAAGGTGTGAGGGAGATGGGGAGGCTGGGGGAATACTTGGCCTCCAGAGTGAGAGCCTATCTTTGGGCGAACCAAATATTTTGTGACCCTCCTCCCGAACTCATTTATTCCACCTCTCAAGATTTTTTAGTCAACCTCCCTGACAAGTTCAATCGAAAGGTGACCTCTCCTCTTTCGAAGCTAAGAGGTTATTACTTGAGGACGGAGGGCTCCTTACTCTGTGCCATCCCAAGGGGGGAAGAAAAAGGAGAACTCTTCTCTTTCAGGAGGTATGAGGTGTACAAGGGAGGTTCCTTGGAGAGGGTGGTGGGAAGGATCTTGAAGGAGTTCGTTGAACCATTGATCAGGAGAAATGGGCCCGCTGGGATTTGAACCCAGGACCTCTGGTTTGCTTAGGACGCAGCCCTATAAGACCAGCGCCCCACCAGACTAGGCCACGGGCCCGCAATTTGAAAGATGAAGAAGTGATTTTAAATCTTTCTCAGTACTTGAATTTTAGGAGGATGAACGAGGCCCCTAGGACGATCCCGCTGATGAGGACGGGCCTCAAGTAATCAATCCACATGAGGGCATAGGTCTGTTCCGAGTAACTCAAGCCCAACAAGGCGAGGAATGTAGGATTTGTGAAGGTATAATAACAGAAGAAGCCCAAGAGGGCGACAGCCAGCGAGGAGATGGGGCTGGCGCCGAAGATGAAGAGCACCACGAAGGTTATCATACCCACTATGAAGATGGGCCCCATGAATTCCATCATGTAGGGCTTGAAGCTCACTCCCAACAACCCTAAGAACTGAGGGTTCATGAGCCTCTCGTAGAGGATGAAGAAGAAGATCAAAAGGAGAAGTCCAACGAGGACCCTTTGGGGTTCCAGTTCCATGATTATTTCAAGAACTCCTTAATCTTAAATGTTACCTTCTCCTCCTCCACCTCTTCCTCCTTCCCGCTCTCCATGTCCTTTACCGTCACCCTTTCCCTCTTCCCAACGATGACGACATACTTTATCCCCCTCTTATCAGCGTACTCCAGTTGTTTCCCTAAACTCCTCTCCATCAAGTTCATCTCCGTGTTTATCCCCTCATCCCTCAACTTCTCAGCTATCCTTAAGGCCCTCTCCTTTTGGTTCACCTCTGCCACGAAGACCTTGGCCTTTACTCCGGGGTCCTTGATCATCCCTTCCTTTTTCATGATCTCTATGATCCTCTCGAGACCCAATGAGATCCCTGTAGCTGGAATGTCCCTTCCGGAGAACATCCCAATCAACCCATCATATCTCCCGCCTCCGGCGATAGAGCCGAACTCACTGGATATCTCGAAGACGGGACCCGTATAGTAATCCAAACCTCTTACTAGGGATATGTCGAAGACGTATTTCACCCCGCATTCGTCCAAGTAATTGAATAACTCTCTCAGTTCCTTTGACCCTTCGCTCTCTCCAAATCTCCTCTCCACTTCTTCCAAGTCCTTGACCTCTAGCAGTTTGATGATCTCCCTTATCTTCTTTATCCCTTTCCTCTTCAACTCTTCCTCCACACCCTTCTCCCCGATCTTGTCTAGTTTGTCCATGGCCCTGAAGGCTTCTGTGGGCTTTTCCACCCCCATTTCTTCCATGATGTAGTTCATCAGCTTCCTGTTATTTATCCTCACTACTGGATCAAACCCTAACTCCTTAAGCGCCCTGAAAGCACAAGCCACTACTTCCGCATCCGCCATCATGCTCTTACTCCCCACGATGTCCACGTCGCACTGATAGAACTCCCTATATCTCCCCCTCTGAGGATTGTCATACCTCCACACTTTATCTATGGCATACCTCTTGAAGGGGAGGGGGAGTTGTGGGTTGCTGGCCACTACCCTCGCTAGGGGGGCGGTTAGGTCGTACCTCAGAGCGAGCCATCTCCCTCCCCTATCCTGAAACTTGTAAATCAGCTTCTCTTCTTCCCCATATTTTCCCTCCAAGAACTTCGCGTATTCCAAGGCCGGAGTTTCCGCTGGTTCGAACCCATAGAGCTCGAAGACCCTCTTTATCTTCCCGATCACTTCCTCCCTTATCCTCTTCTCCTCTGGGAGGAAGTCCCTCATTCCCTTTGGAGGCCTCAACTCCATGCTCTTCATACCTTTCCCCTCCTTTTTACTTTTGCTATGAACTCCCTATCCGGATAGTTCGGGTCAAATATCCCTGTCCTCTCGAATCCGTTCTTCTCTAGGATCCTTATCATGACGGGGTTCTTGGTCCTGCCGAAACACCCTTCCACAACTTTCTCCACGTACTTCTGCCTCTCCCTCACCAACATGGTCCCCAATCCCTTCCCTCTGTACTCGTATCGCACTGCTGTATCCATGGCATAGAACACCTCATCCACCCCTCTCCTTCTGAAGTACTCTGCTATCTCCTCCCCATACCTCTCCCTAACTTCCGGCAACTTCAAGAATACGCCCATGGTGAACCCAACTATCTTCTTTCCCTCGTAGAGAGCTAACCCAAAGCCCCTCTCCAACACTTCTCTCACTTCCTTTTCCACCTCCTCTGGGCTCCAAAATGGCTTTAACTCCCCTCCACACTCGCACTTTGGCTCCATTCCCTTCCAGTTCTTCCCGAACCTTTCCTCGAGCTCTGGCACCCCGTATTGCCTTCCGCATGAGGTGCACTTCATGGCCTCATTCCAAGGAGGATAGCCCCACGTCTCCGGTTCGCAGTAAAGCCTCACGACGTCTTTCCCCACCCTTTCATCCATCCTCACTAATCTCATGAACACCACCCTCAAGCAAGTCTTCGAGTCCCACCTTCACCACCTCCCGCCGTTTTTGGGTCGGCGCTGGGATTCGAACCCAGGCCTGGGGCTCCACAGGCCCCTGTGCTACCACCTACACCACGCCGACCATCAAGGAGCCTGACGACGAGCTTTCCCAGGTCGGTTAAGGAGCCCCCTGAAACGAGTCCTAACTCCCTCAACTTGACGTAATTCCACCTCACAGTGGACTCAGGCAAGGAGAACTTTCCACATATAGAAGCTATGGCTTTGGTTTGGTTCTCAAAATCCCTTTCGCTTAGTTCTTTGAGGGTGAGGATCTGTTTCCGATTGAGAGCCCTAGCTAGAAGGAGCTTCAAACCGTCGATTTGTGTTGGAGTCGCATCACCGACACCCAATCTTCCACTTCTACTCAGGACTTAAATACTTTTTCCGCGAATTTTCTCGCGCTCTTTCGGTGAGGATCATCTTCAGGGGCTTCAAACGATACGGAGCCCTCCCCCTTGTGAAGGTTATGACGTTTGCTCCCAATTTCTTCAAAGTTTCTGGCACTCTTTGGTAATAGGGACAGTTCTCCTCTCCAATTGGGATGAAATAGATTTTCTTTCCCGTGTTGTAAAATCCCGTAACGTATGCCGCGAACTCTAACCCGCTATTTGAGACACGTCTTACTTCGTTTCCCTTCACTGCCACTGCCTCATCCCCTAGTTCCTTCAGTTCTCTTGTCAATATCTCTTCTAGCCCCCGGGCGGAATGGACTAATCTCCCTTCATCGTCCAAGAGGTCCGTGATGTTCGGGGTGAGACCTTTTCTCTTAAGAACCTCCATTAAGGAATCGTAGATATCGGAGGCTGGCACCCTCAGCGTACCTCCCTTCCTCCTTATAGTCAGAGAAGGAATTTGGACGAGAGGCCTTTCCTCCTCTTCTATCTTTTCTATTTCAAACCCTTCTATGAGAAGGGCGTACTCTGTGAAGGAGATGGGGACTTCCAACTTCACCCTCTGCAAGAGAGTTCTCAATTGCTTCATGTTCATGGAGACCAAAATCTCACTCCGCTTTATATAATTATCTGAGAAGGAGTGACACCCAATCAAAAGGTTTTAAACCCCTCAGGCCCAAGTTAATTCATGGAGGAAGTAGGAAGGGTGACCCATTTCTTCAACAAGATAAGCGTGGCCGTTGTGGAGCTGAACGGGACTTTGAAAGTAGGGGACAACATAAGGATAAAAGGGAAGAACACGGACTTCGAACAGACCGTGGAGTCCATGCAGATAGAGCATAAACCGGTCGAGGAGGCGGGACCTGGAGATTCGATAGGGTTGAAGGTAAAGGAAAGGGTCAGGGAAGGGGACATCGTTTACAAACTTTAACTTTCTTTTTCAAAACATTTTTATATGTTCCTCTCAAGTGATAACAAATATGGAGGAAGTCAAAAAGACCCTCGCCGAGATCCTGGAGGGTCTTAAGATAGTTGGCATAGACATACCCCACTTGGAGAACATCGTGAAGGAAAGAGAGGACAGCGAACTCGAAGTGGTGAAGCCCCTCAAAGCAAGTTACACACCAGAAGTGATAAGAGAAGCTTATGAGAGATACGGGTCCTTCGCTCTGAGGAGCCGTTCATTCGATTTCTCGCTTGAAGTGGAAGAGGACTATTTGGTCCTGAAGTTCGACTTTCCCCCGACACAGGAGGCCATAAACTCGTTGAACTCGTTGAGGGGGATGCTCCCCGATTACGAAGTGAAACCCCAACACAAGCAGGTGATGATCCCGGATGTGAGTGGGATGGGGGAGGTCTTTTACCTCCCATCTTTCCTGTTCTGGGTGGAGATCCATAAGTCTTTGAAGGAAGAGCAACAAAAGAGTTAGTTTCCTGAAGAACTTGGAGAAGGTCTTGAAGAAAACTAGTAGGATTTATTTCACTAACCTAAAAAAATTAAACCCAGTATTATGCTTAGAGAACGATGAGATTGCAAGAGACACTCAAGACGAGGAAGCTGATAATTGGGCATTACACTTCAAACCCTTACTCGGTTATGAGGGTTTCACCGATCTTTCTGACATCCTCAAGACCGCTTTAAAGGATTTAAGGGCCTTCGAGAGAGGAGGAGTAGATGCTGTCATAGTGGAAAACAACTACGACATACCTCATAAGATATTCGTTGGTCCTGAAACGGTTTCCGCGATGACGTTTCTGACATTAAATATCATTCAAAAGTCGAGGATACCAATTGGTGTCAATGTACTTTGGAACGATTACAGGGCGGCGTTAAGTATCGCTAAGGTTTGTGGGGCAGAATTTGTCAGAATACCTGTTTTCGTCGACAACGTGAGAACGGATTTTGGAGACATCTATGGAGAGGCCGAGGAAGTCATTGAGTTCAGGGAGAGAATCAAAGCGAAAGATGTGCTCCTTTTCACGGATATCCAGGTGAAACACGCGAGGATGCTCGAGGAAAAAGAAATAGAAGAGTCGGCGAGGCAGGCAATCGCCTCTGGCTCTGATGCCCTGATAGTGACAGGAAGGTGGACGGGAGAAGTACCAGATTTGAAGAAGTTGAGGAGGGTGAGGGAAGCTGTAGGAGATTTTCCGATACTAGTTGGCAGCGGGGCTAATAAGGATAACATAAGGGAACTCCTTAAGTACGCTGATGGTTGTATAGTTAGCACCTCCCTGAAGGAGGGTTCTAGAAGGAGGGACGAGAGAAACGTTAAACCTTATGAGTGTAGGATTGATGAGAGGAAGGTCAAGGAGTTCGTGGAGGTGGTTCGCCAAGTCAGTTAAACGCCCCGGGCAGACCAGCCTTCCGCCATCGAACGCCCAAGGCCCTTGAACCCGTGCTGAGACCTATTAGACAGAGGAAATTTATTAAGGTTGCGGTTTCTTGCAATGTAGAGTGTTTGACATAACCCCATTACAAGATGCTTTGTTATCGGCAGTCCTACTACCTTTCTTTCTCTTCCTAATAGAATTTCTCAGCCTTAGATACGTTAGAACCAAACACAAACTGAATAGGAAAACGAGGGAAATACTTTCCTACGCGTTCAACTGGAGTTTCCCCTTAAACAGGCCCTTCACCTTATTTTGTCTCCCCCTATTCGTCCAATTCTTACTCAGTTACGTCATACTGTACCCGGAAATAAATTCGTTGGTTCTCCTGTTGACTTTTTCCATGTTCTTGAGACCATTGTCCGAGGAGATAGTCTTCAGGGGTTTTATCTTCGGCTCCCTCCTGAAGAGATATAGAAAGAAAAGAAATTATTGGAGAACCTTAGAGTTACTCTTGTTCCAAGCCTTCATCTTTCTCCTCCCACATTTACCCTTTACAAAGAATCCTTTAGGTGTGTTTTTCTCTGGTCTTCTCTTTGGTATCTTGTTCATAATCACGGGTAACGACGTCCTTCTACCAACCGTAGTCCACATAGCCAGCAACATACTGATTTTTAACGACGCCTCCTTTGATATGTTGGTAGAATACTTAAGTTAAGATGTGAATCTTAACCTACAAAACCCCCTCGCGTTCATCACAACTCTCCCTTCATTTATCAACTCGAAGAGCACCTCTTGAAACTCCTTGAAGTTTATGTCATATTTACAAGCAACATCAAGGAAGAGCAGGTAGTCGTATTCCCCACCTTTTGGCTTGTTCTCCTGGGCTTTTTTCAATTGCCTCAGGATCTCTCGCTTTATGGCGTCCTTGCTCTTTAATTTTGGGTAAAAGTTTTGGAGTTTCATCAATAAGAAAAAGAGGACGAGAGGTATTTAAGGGGCATAACAGAGCAAAGTTGATGAAATTGTCCTTTTCTACTTAACTTATTTTGGAATGGTTGGAGATTAATAAAAGGAAATTTATTAAGTTTTGTTTGTTAGTTCAATTTAGGGTCCATCAGGAACCGTAGGTTGAGGAGGTATTAAAATGAAAGAGAAAGATATTGATTTTGAAGACAAGCTCTGGAAAGCTGCAGACAAATTAAGAAAGAAAGTCGAGGTTCATGAATATAAGTATATTGTCCTTGGCTTGATATTTCTCAGGTATCTGTCTTTTGCCTTCGAAGAAGTGAGAAAAGAATTGGAAAAGATTTTTTCAGACCCCAAAAGCGAGGACTACATACCATCAGAAGAGCTTCGCAGAAAAGTATTGGAGGACAAAGATTATTACCTCGCCAGAGGAGCTCTGTATGTTCCGGAGAAAGCGAGGTGGGACTACATTGTTAGAAACGCTAATCAGCCAAATATTGGGGAAATCCTTGATGAAGCAATTGAAATCCTTGAAGAGGAATACCCAAAACAATTGAAGGACGTTATCCCAAAAGTTTATACAAGCACAAACCTTGATC
>JAGHCF010000053.1:0-3772 GCA_021160605.1 Nanobdellota archaeon
CCCTATCACCCTCCCCCTCAATCTCTTCAGGGCGTTCTTGCTCTTACCATAATCCTCTATATCCACGACCTCCAGGTTGTATCCCTCTTCCTTCAACAGGAGGGCGGTCTCCACGTCAAATCCCCTTCCTATAGCCTTTATCACGTTCCTCGCGTTCCAGAGGTTTATCCCCTCTCCCTCCAAGGTTATCTCCCCTTCTGGGCCCACCTCTATCTTTACGCCTAATTCCTTCTCTAACCTTTCCTTTTCCTCCCTCACCAGCCCCACCCTTTGCTTTGGGATGCGAAGGAAATCCGCGTACATCTCAAACACCTAAGGAGGAAAACCACCTCTCCATATTGTTCCTATCCCTCTCCAACAACTCCTCGAAGAGGGGGTGGTCCCTGAAGACGGACTGGGACCAGTCTATCAAGATGGGCTTTTCGTTCCAGTTCAAAATATTGAACTCGCTCAGGTCCCCGTGCACGAACCCTTCTTTTTCCATCTTGTCAATGTAACCCATTATCAACTTGTACCACCTCTTGGGATCCTTAGGGGGATGATACTTAGCTATGGGGGCGGGCGAATCGTCCCCGATGAATTCCATGAGGAGAACGTTGTTTTTAAAGGCTATGGGCTCTGGTGCCGGTATTCCCATTCTCCTCGCCGTCCAGAGGTTCCTGAACTCCTTCTCAGTCCAAGCATAAACCAACTTCTTCTTCTCCTTCCCTATGTAAGGGAACCTAGAATCTCCCCTTATATACCTCCACATGTTCCTGAAGTTAGAGGTCTCTATCTTGTAGATCTTCGCCACTATCTTCCCCCCTTCCTTCGTATACAACAAGTAGACATCGGACTCTTTCCCGGTCTTTATGGGCCCTCCAATGGTCCTGAAGTACTTCTTGGATAACTGGTAGAGGGTCATGATGGTCCTGTTATCGAATACCTTCTGATAAACCTTAAATTCCTCTTTCATATCTCCTCGAACTTCAAGTATCCTTTCCTCTTGAGCCAATCTATCTGGGCTGCTGTGTACTTGAAAATGACATCCCCCCTATCCTTCTGTATCTCCCAGGGCTTCACGATGACGACATCTCCGGGCTTCACCCATATCTTCCTCGCGTACCTTCCCGGGACCCTACAGAGCCTCCTGACACCATCGGAACACTTCACGTACATCTTCCTACAACCCAACATTTGTTCGACTACCCCGAACACCTCTTCTCCTTCCGGGAGCTTTACCCTTATCTCTTCCATATCAAGGGAGAAATGCGTCCTGGTTTAAAAAGCATTACTCCAGCATGATCACCATTTGAGCGTGAGCCACCTTTCCTATGTGCTTCACGTTCTCTGGATCAACGAGCCCAGCTTTTATCCCCAGTTCTACGGAGTTCTTCCCCACGAAATTGGCTATGGTGGCCCTCTCTAACCAACTCCTAGCTTCCTCCTCTTCGACCAGTTCCCCCTCGTAGAACCTAGGGTTCACGAAGAACTCCACTTCCCCCTCTTTCAGCGTCCTTCCCACCAACTCTGGATCGCACAGGGCCACTATGACCTCCCTTATCCCATACCTCACGATCTCATGAACCTTCATCATGTACTTCATTTTATCGTCCTCACAGGCCTCCATGCGCCGCAGGCGGTGCACTTCAACATGCTTATCCTTCCTTCCTTCACGATCTTGGTGTCAGGCTTGCCACATTCCTTGCAGAGCACGAACTCTTGCACGTACTTTTCCAACTTCTTTTGTAGGAGAGAGCTCGAAAACCTTCCCACGAAGACCGCCCTCTGGTCCTCCAAGACCCCTACGGTCGCCAACTCCCTATCGAAGAACTTCATCACGTGTTTCGGATTCCTGTTCAGGTAATTACAGATCTTGAGGAAGTTGTGGATGATGGTCTTGTTGCCTTGAATGGAGGAGGAGACAGAAGGTATCTCAAACCTCTCCCTTTCCTTCACTTCTTTAGGGATGAGGCTCATCGCCCTCTTCAAGAGTTCCTCGTACTTCATTCTAACACCTTATACCTCCTAGGCTTCGGCTCATATATAAAACCATCCTTTAACAGGGAGAATAACAGCTCCTCCAACCCCTTCTCGCTCAATTTCAACTTCTCCCTTATGGCCTCGAACTCTGCCCCTTCCCTCTCATCCAACTCCTTTATGATCCTGATCAATTCCTTCCTCTTTTCCTCATCTACTATGTACTCCTCCGCCACTTCCACGGGTTTCACCTCAATCTTCCTCATGAGCTCCAGCTTTCTCAGGATGTACCAATTGGGATTCCTTATCACCCTCACGATCTCGGGAGAGATGTAACACCTTTCTTCATATCTCTTCAACTTCCCAATGACATCGATGATGTCTCCTTCTCTTATCTTTTCCAACAACTTCACTTCATCCCCAAAGCCCTTCACTCCCATGACTCCCGTTTCATCATCTATGGTCAAGAAGCAAAAACCCGGCCCCTTCTTCACCTGAACTACTGTCCCCATGACCCTCACCCTTACCACTTCCAACCCATTTATGACGGCCTTGTTCTCCTTCCACTCCGCCCCCTCGATGTCTTTTATCTCTAACTTGTAGGCCACGAACCTCGAAGTGAACATCAACTCAACCTCCTCAAGAAGCCGTGCTTTGGCTCGAAGATCTCCCCATCCCTCTTCATTTTATCTATCACTTCTTCTGCCTTGGCCTCATCTATCCCCCTTTCCTTCGCTTCTTTCAAGATCTCCCTCAAGGGTATGTTCTCCCCGAATTTCTCCTCCAATTCCGCCATGATCTCCCTTATGAGGATGATCCTGCTCCTCTGGGTTGCGGTTATCCCTGTCACGATCCTGTCTATGTCTATCTCCCCTGTTTCTGGGTCCAGCCCAACCTGCCTTAAGTAATACCTCACGAGGGAGATGGCCCTCTTGGCATCGTCCACCTTTACTTTATCCCTTAATAGCAGCCTCGCGCTCGCCTCACTCAGCCTTATAATGGCTTCTAACTGCCTCGGTGATATGGGGATGGGCCTTATTCCCTCCTCTTCCATTCCCCTCTTGTTCCTCAAGTTCACGTAGAACTCTTTGATCTCCTTCATGGCTTGTTGGGTCAACATGGGCTTACAATGCTTCTTAGCATACGCTATGTACTTCCTCATCAACTCCACATCTATCACTGGCTTCCTCTTTTCAGGGAACATGGTGGTCTCCAATACATAACTAGCTATCTTCTCGTCCGTCTCTCTTGCTGGTAAGTCCCTTATGGTGAATATGAGGTCAAATCTGTTTATCAGGGTAGGGGGGAGGTCTATTTGTTCCGCGATGGTGGAATAGGGGTTGAACCTCCCCAGCTTGGGGTTGGCAGCAGCCAGGACTGAAGTCTCCGCCCTCAGGGTCGCTTGGATGTTCGCTTTACTTATGCTTATGGTCTGCTGCTCTAGTGCTTCATGCATCGCCACTCTGTCGTCCTTGTTCATCTTGTCTATCTCGTCTATACAACATATCCCTCCACTAGAGAGAACAAGCGCACCCGCCTCCAGGGCCCATCCCCTCAAGAACTCGTCCTTGACCACAGTTGCGGTCAACCCTGCACCAGTAGCTCCCTTCCCGGAGACGTACCTCGCTTTCGGGGCGGTGGCCGCCACGTACTTCAAGATCTGGGACTTAGCCACTCCAGGGTCTCCTACCAAGAGGATGTGGATGTCCCCCCTCACCACCGTCTTATCAGGCCTCCTCTTCTTGACCCCCGAGAACATCTGGTAAACGATCGCTTCCTTTATCTTCTCATATCCCCAAATGGTGGGGGCAAC
>JAGHCF010000046.1:0-4386 GCA_021160605.1 Nanobdellota archaeon
AAGCTCACGCCCGTGGAGCGTAAAGAGATTAGATACCTCATCCCTATTAAAGAATGGAAGGACAAGGGGGAGAGGATTGAGTTTTGATGCATCTTTTTATTATCTTTCATGAGCTGGAAGAAGGACGATAATAGGAGGCAAAGATATGGATGGATTCTCAATATTGCTGCTTGTTTTGGTGTTAGTCTTACTGGTACTACTATTGAGGGCAAAAGCGGAGACGAGGAAATTCCAAGAGGCTCTCGTTAACATGGATAAGAAATTGACAGAAATCCAAGCTAAGAGTTCGGCGATAGCTACCGAACAAGCTCAAAAAATGTTCAACGAATGGAAGACAAAGGAATTGGACGAGCAAAAGAAGCTAATTTTCCAAAGCTTGGATGGGCAGTACAAAGCGAAACTGGAAGAAGAACTCAGAAAAAATGCGGAAGAACTTCAGAAGAAGTTTGAAGAGCAGTTTCAAAAGTGGAAAGAAACAGAACTCCAAGAGTTGAAAAAGACTTTGGAAGAGAACCTTCATAAGGAGTATGAGACAAAATTCCAAGAATGGAAGCAGAAAGAGGAAGAAAGAATACGAAAAGACGCGATTTCTCGCTCAACTGCAACGATACTTGGGCGCATTGGCGAGCAACTCGCCCCCCTATTGTTCTTCACAAACTACGGTATTAATTCTAAGGACGTTAGATTCCTTGGCCAACCCGTGGATTTCATTGCCTTCAAAGGGCTTGAGGAAGGTAAATTGGAGGAGATAGTTTTCATTGAAGTCAAGAGCGGCAAAACTAAGAATCTGACACCAAGGGAGAGAGCAATAAAAAGGGCCGTTGAGGAAAAGAAAGTTTCTTGGATTACTTTTCATACTCTCTCAGAGGTTCAGCAGTTGGAGAAGCGCGCTATGTATACAAAAGACCTACCTACATATAGCACCAGTCTTGAGGAAATCGAAAACCCAACCTTACGAGAGTGAGACAGAGTTCTCTTTTCTGTTCCTTTGTTATTATCTCAAAATCGTTCAAAAGATTCAAGATTCCAATCGTTCCTTTTATCCTAAGTCCACTTTTGGTAGCACTTTTGCGGGCAGTTCTGTCATCCAGAACACAAAAATAGTTCTCCCCATTAGCATGAAACCTTTGGCCCCACCAGATAACCTCAAGTTCTCCATCATGAAGACTCGGGAATTTAAATTTTAGATGCATCAACTCTTCAGACGGGACATCATCTAGAACCAGAATAATGCCCCGTTTAATATCCTCATTAATCTTCTGAAAATTTCTGTCAAGTTTAAGCTCCTCGTAAACAGCACGCGGGATAAGAAGCTCACACTCAAGACCCTTCAGGGATTTAAGTAAATCCGGCCTTTGAAGTTCGGTGTAAAATGCCACTAGGACCGTGGTGTCAAGAATCATTTTCCATGTCATCTTGACCCTCCTTATCATTTACTGAGCTCTATTGGTATTTTACGCTCCTTTAAGAATTCAATGAAGTCTCCGATACCCATGCCAGCTATTTGAGCCGCCTTAGAGAGGCTGACCTTCCCTTTCTTGTAAAGTGAAACCGCCAGCCTCTCACGTTTGCGCTTTACTCTCTCAAGTACCCGAGACTCAGTCGTCATGTTTGGAAAAGTGAAATAGATGTAAGCTAAGAGCTCATCTTCACTCAAGTCATTGAGATTCTCCTTTATCTCTTCCACGAGCTCAAGGAACTCATCGCTAACTATCCCTCTCAGCTTAGATGCAAGTTTCCTCCCTACCGGTTTTAGACGTATTGAGTTGTTTATTTCCACCAGCCCCAGCATTCTAAGAGTATCAAGCTCTGCTTCGATAGTCTCGCTGTAGGGTCCATAGTGGTGGGGTTCAAACTGGGCGCCTTGGATTATTTCATCTTTTCCGGTATTGTGGACGAGAAGGAACATTTCCTTTTGGAGCCAGGTCTTTCCTTTTATGGGCTCTCCTTTATTGGCATTAAGGAGAAGCAGCATGAGAGCCTGGAGTGGGCTAAGGTCGTTAATGTCAACATTCCTCTGTATTGATTTTACCCTAGTTTTTGCATTTCCCATAATCCTCACAAAGCCTTTTAATTTAAGAGTGCCTAATAACTATTATGGTGGGTTTGGTGCTCAAAGTTAAAGTTCTTGAAGAAGATGAAAAGACATTTTATGCCCATAAGCAAATTAAAGTTTCAGGAAAAAAAGTTGAAACCCCCATAAAGGCAGTTAATCCTTTAGTATTCCGAAAGGGGATACCTTCAGCTCACAATGAGTTCATAGCAGAAATCTACAAGGGAATTCAAGTGAGGGCATTAAAACGGCTGACAAACGGAGATCACGAATTTCAGAAGAATTTCAACAAAAGAATAAGGGATGCTCTGTTAAAAGTGCCTTCCGATGAAATCCCCATAATGATGGTTCCGGCACTTAGAATAAAAGAGAGCATACAAGAGTTATCATACCTAACTAAAAGGGAGATAGAATTCTTGATACTCACCCAGAATATCTTTGATTGCTACATGGTTCCTACGGTTGAAAGGATTCATCTTAAAATAAAAGAACTACCTGATGTTGAGCCTTATCTTGAGTTTGTCACTAAGTACCTCACCTTAATAGAAGAGCAGAAATTAAAAAAAGCTGTGATTGGCACAATTCCAGTCACGTTGCCCCATGTAATTATCCCACAGTTGCTTGACGTTTATTTGGAACATGACATTAAAGCATTTGCACTTGACTTCTCTGGTAGGGTTCCTTTCTCCCATTATCAGCAGGTAGGACTTGTCCAGAATATGCTCCACAAAGCTGAGATTGACGCCTTCATCTATGCCATAAACGTTAACCCTGGGAAACCCAGCAAGAGAGGGCCTTCTATACTGTCCCAAGATGTTCTCTCAGTTGGCTTTGGATTGGATGCAATAGGAGACAATCACATAGCCTTTGGAGGAAGTCAAGGGGATGACAACTTACGCATATTCAGTAAGAGAGAGTACGCTTATCACAAGGTTGAGCCGTCGAAGCTCTCTCAAATTTATCCAGATGACACCGCGGTTCCTATGAGAGTTCTACTCCAAGAAGATAACAAATCCATGAGAAAGGACGCTCAGAGGATGTTTAACTATGAGCAACTCGGAATTGAAGCTATGAGGATCAGGGTGAAGGTAGATGATGGGGAAGTCACTAAGTACGTCTCCAATAAACCATTTGTTCGTAGATACCCAGACAAGCTCAAGGTTCTGATGAATGTAAGAGAGACCAAACCAAAGCAGACAACGTTGGACGTCCTTAGGGGGCTTTGATTTTTGAGTTTTACATGGGAACGGTTTTAAGTAATGAAGTTCAAATATGAGAGGCATTAAGGAGGCTGATAAAATGATGGATAGGCGCTTTATTGAGGAGGACTTCCCCGTCAGGGAGGTCAGCAGGGAGAGTGAAAAGGAGAAGAACATCCGTCACGGTCATATATCAACCCTTCACATCTGGTGGGCGAGACGCCCGCTGGCCTCTTCTCGCGCGACCAACTACGCCGCTCTCATTCCCGCTCCTAAGAACGATGAGGAGCGCAGGAAAAAGCTCAAGTTCATAGCCGAGCTCTCCAAGTGGGAGAACTCCCTCAACAGGGACATAATCGAAAGGGCCAGGAAGGACATCCTTGAGTACTTCAAACAGATACACGACGACCCTAACCAGGAAAGACCACGCGTCCTCGACCCGTTTGCGGGCGGCGGTGCGATTCCCTTAGAGGCCCTTCGCCTGGGCTGTGAGACCTACGCCGTTGACTACAACCCGGTGGCAGTTCTAATCCTCAAGGCGACCCTTGAGTATCCCCAGAAGTACGGCCGGAAGAACGGCGGGAGGGCGAGCAAGGAAAAGCCCTTGAATGAGTATGGCATCAACACGGGCGAAGATGAAAAGTACGACCTCGTCAGGGACGTGGAAAAGTGGGGTAAATGGGTCCTTGAAGGGGCCAAGAAAGAGCTTGAGAGGTTCTATCCAAAGGACGAGGACGGTTCGATTCCCGTCGGCTACATCTGGGCGAGAACCGTCAAGTGCCAGAGCCTCACCTGTGGGGTCGAGATTCCGCTGATGAGGCAGTTCTGGCTGGCAAAGAAGAAGAACAAGAAGGTCTTCCTGTTTCCCTACATCAAGGACGGGAAGATAGAGTTCGCGATAATAGATGCGAGCGATTTAAGCGGGACGAAGTTCCCTGTGGAGGAGATTAAGGAGCGCCTTAGGAAGTTCCTCGGCATGGACGAGAGGGAGTGGAAGGCCTACGAGGATGAAGTGAAGAGCAAGTACCCATACCACTACGAGTACTACCTGAAGGATGGGGTTGACTTCGACCCGTCCAAGGGGACGATATCGAGGGCCAAGGTTACCTGCCCCGTCTGCGGCTACACCCACAG
>JAGHCF010000003.1:0-3674 GCA_021160605.1 Nanobdellota archaeon
ATGAACGAGTTCTTGAAGGGTTTGGACATAACCTTCAGGAGGGACGAGGAGACGGGGAGGCCGAGGGTGAACAAGCCTGGCTCGGTCAAGGACAGGGAGCAGAAGAAAGCAGGGAAGTATTACATCTAGACGCCACACAACAATCGCAAGGTGTCCCTCAGCCCAGGCCCGAGTCCAAGGGCGAATACCACCAACTTGAGGAACCTCGTCTGTTCGTCTTCCCCCTTCAAGAGGTACAAGATGGTCCCGACCACCGCGAGCTTCAAGGGGAACATGATCTCGGGAAAGGTGAATGAGATGATGAACCTCGGGAAGACGTGCTGCTCGAAATAGTTAAAATACCTCAGGGCGACCGAAGTGGCGCTCGCATCGAAAAAATGGATCAAGAGCACGGAGAGGTCCAAGCCCTTGACCTTGAGCTTGGAGGAGAGGAAGAGGAGTGGAAGGGATGAGAGCAAGAAATAGGAAATCACTAAGAAAAGGGCATTGAAATTGACGGGCCTCAAGGGCAATAGTTGAATGACGCAGCCCACGGTCCCGATGACGAGCGCGTATTTCCAGTAATTTTTCTTGAGGAGGTAGTACAACGAGAAGACGAGAAAGATGGACGGGAGAAGGATGAGGAACTCTATCCCTGGGGTAACGGTCCAGAAACTCCTCTCATAAATTCCAGCATCGGTCAGGACCCTAGAGAAGGAGGTTAGGGCTATGAAGGGCGAGAAGGCGACCACTGCTTTTAGGTCCCAAGAGAGTCCCAGCTTCCTCGAGACCTTGAATATCAAGTAAAGGAAGAATAATAAGAGAAAGGCGTAGGCCGTCGTGTTCACTAAGTTATATCCGGAGCCCGTTTCTATGGGCTCAATGAAATAATGATAAACGAAGTCACCGCTGGCCATACATTGCCCTTTCCAAGTAAGTGACCCTATCTTCCAATGCCTTGAGCCTCTTCTCTAGGTCCTCTAGACGCTTAGAGACGTCTCCTGGTATCTGTGGTGTTGGTGCCTTTGGTGGAGTCGGAGGAGGGAATATGGGCTCGGGTGGAGGGAGCCTAGGAGGCTCTGGGGTTGGTGGTGTGGCTGGAGGTGCTGGGGTTGGTGGAGTTGGAGGAGTGGGTGCTGTAGGGGTCGGTGGAGTCGGAGCGGTTGGTGTCGGAGGCGCAGGTGTCCCTGGTGCTGGGGGCAAGCCTAGGTCCCCAACATCCGCCGGACCAAATTCAGGGAGCTCCTCTTCCTTGCGCTTGAAGATCTTGTCGAAAATCCCCATTCAAATCACCTAATTTCTCTTAGGATTCCCTTTTTAAATTTCTTTTGAAAAACGTTTTAAACGAGCAAGGGGTATTTTTAATCGATGCCCGAGAAGGAGAAGGTGAAGACGGTCTACATAGGAGGATTGAAGTTCGAGGATGGAAGGGCAAATCTCGGGAAGAAGTGGGAGTTGATATATGACTCCGGGGCTGCTCTGGAGCCCTTCTACTACTTCATCCTTGACTTCGCTAAGGACCAGAGGGAAATGAAAGTCATCAAGATATACGATTGGTATTCCTTCAGCTACAGGAGCCCGGAATGGGCTTCTCAGCAGACCAAGCTCCACTACTCCATCACAGACGCCACTTCCCTCCTCCAACAGATAGGGGCCGTGATAAAAAGCCTCGTGGGGATGAAAAAGGACTATCAAAGGGTTAAAGAGGCATTGGAATATTACGAAAAGGACAAAAAGGTCCCACCCGACCTCGTTTTGAAAGGTATATGGGCGGATTACGTGGACGTGAAGAGCGGTCCCGCTTCCTTGGTTCAGACCGCCAAGAACCTCCAGTTTTACTCTGTAAGGGATTGGTTCTTCAGGTTGAACTCAGAGGAGGAAATAGATAAGGCCCCTATAAATGACAGGATAAAGAATTACTTGAAGAGGAAGTTGAGGGAGTACCTCGCCTGGAAGAAGGAGTGGAAGAAGTCCTTGGAGGAGATGAAGGAAATCCTAGAGGAGAGGATAAAGGCGACCAAAGGGACCGTGGAGTTGTACAAGAAGTGGGTAGCTCCCATCATAAGAGATGTTGAGGCTCTAGCTCAAAAGCAGGAGCTCTTCGACCCGAATTTGATTAAGATAGGGAGCAGCGTTTATTCCCAAGTGAAGGTACTCGCTTACAGGGACGATGAGAAGTACGGAGATTTCATCCCAGGCGTGGAGATAACTTTCACCTTGAGAGGGACATCACCACGGGCCATGACCAAGACCTATGTCGACTTCGTCCCTGTCCTCTACATCAGGAAAGAATTAGAGAGGAAGATGAAGGAGTGGAAGAAGGACCCCATAGAAAAATGGGTCCAGAACCTCATGCTCCAGTACGAGTTCGGGAAAAAAGAGGAGAAGAAGGAGGAAAAGGAGGAGCCCAAGACATTCATAGGAGAGATAATCAAGAGCATAAAGGAGAACTACTTCAAGGGGGAGAAGAAGGCGAGGAAGCCTCTCTTCGCCGGGTTCTACGTGGAGAAGGAGATAGAGGCAGCTAAGAAGAAGGCGTTGGAAGATGCGTGGAGCATTTATGACGTGACAAAAAAGGCCTTCCGCATGCTCTCATGGCCGGTGGAAAGGGAATTTTGAAGGAAATCTTGAAGGAACTCGAGAAGTTCGAGGATAAATGGGAGAGGGAAGCCTTCTTGGAGATGATGATCCTCCAACACCCAGAGCTGGCAGAGGAGTTGGGAAAGCTAAGGGAGGAACCCGAAAAGAGGCCTGTGGAGCCCATTCCCGTCCCAGAAGAGAGACCCTTAGAAGCGTTACCCATGCTCATCGAGAGGCCGGAGGAGACGGGAGAGGGATTGGAGACCAGGGTGTCTGAGGGCGAGGAGAGGGTAGAAGTGAAAGGGATGAGGATCTTGGACTATGGGGAGGCCCCTCCCATCGATGAGGAATACATGAGGAAGCCGGAAGTGAGGGTGGAATGGAAACCATCGGAGGAGACGTGGAGGGAGCCAGAGATCAGGGAGGAGATAAGGATGGAAAGGGAGGAGTTCGGGGAGAGGTGGAGGGGATTCTGGGAGGAAAAGCTAATAAGCGATGAGGATGTGATTAAAAAGATAAGGGAGTACGAAAGGAGGCCACCGCATGAAAGATGAGAGGATAGGGTTCGGCTCGTACAGGTTAGGGGTAGCGGCAGACCTGCGAACGCCGACGCCCATAGGATTGGAACAAGCCATAAGTTGGGGCGCCCCTGTAGTCGAACTTCAGGGAGAGATGGGGAGGGTTGGGAAAACCGGGGTGGAGGCCATAAAGCACCTAGCCAAGGCCAACAAAGTAGAGCTCACTTGGTACGTCCCCCCAATAGAGGACTACGAGCTCGCCTATCCCAGCGATAGGTTGAACAGGAGGGCCTTAAGGGGTATAGAAGTTGGATTGAAACACGCCAAGGAGACCGGGATCAAGCTCATAACCATCCATCCCACCCAAATCCTACCAAGATTGGACGGCATGCTGTACGTTTACGATCGCTCCACGGACTCCATTACCCAAGTCCCCGTTCCGGAAGGATGGAAGCCGGATGATTACCTGAAGATATTGAACGAGGAGAGGGCGAACCAGATAAGGGAGCAAATAGCTTGGACGGAGCACTACGCGGAAGGCTTCAAGAGAGACGCCGAAAGGATCAAGGTCCTCGCTTTGGCATCCGAGAAGGACAT
>JAGHCF010000059.1:0-12972 GCA_021160605.1 Nanobdellota archaeon
ATGGGCCCCCCACCAGCATGCCCGAAGTGGCCAGGATGACGCATGGCCCTTCCTCCTCTATCACCTTCATCCTCTCCTTCTGAGAACCAACCCTCCTCAGGTGTGGAGAGAGGAAGGGATTATAACCCTTCTCGAACACCAAGGACTTGGTCCTCTCGTTCATGTAGTCCAAATAAGCGGTGTGGATGGCCGTCACGTCCCACACGATCCCATCCAGATAAATTGGTAGGTCTAATTCCCCCTTCCTTATCATCTCATCCAAGATCATGATTATCTCCTGGGACCTCCCCACCCCCAAGACCGGGATCAACACTTTCCCTCCCCTTTCCGTGGTCTCTTTTATGATTTGTAACAAGAAGCGCTCGCATTCCTCCCTGTTGGGCTGTATGTCCTTCTTCCCTCCATAAGTGCTCTCTATGATCAAGGTCTCCACCCTCTGGAACTCGGTCTCCGCCCTCTGGAGGAGCTTGGTGTCCCCATATTTCAAGTCCCCTGTGTAAAGGATGTTGTGATAACCGTCACCCACGTTCAGGTGCACCATGGATGAGCCCAAAATATGACCTGCGTTGTGGAGGGTGAGCCTTATGTCTGGAGTTATGTCAGTGACCACTTCGTATTCCAAAGGGAGGGTGTGCTTCACCATCTCTTCAATATCTTTTACGGAGTAAATCAGCTTCTTTCCCTCCCTCTGACATATGTCCACGTAGTCTATGAGCAGGAGGGTCATTATGTCCCTGGTCGGTTCTGTCAGGTAAACGGGCCCCCTGTAACCATACTTGAACAGGAAGGGGACGAAGCCGGAATGATCTAAATGAGAGTGGGTGATTATCACCGCGTCCAGGTGCTTTATGTCCATCTCGGGGACGTCCAACCTGGGGTACGGTTCCTCCTTTGAAGCCACGTTTATCCCACAATCTATGAGCACCCTGCTCTCAGGGGTTTGAAGTAACAAAGCGCTCCTTCCCACCTCCCTAGCCGCCCCCAAGAAGCTCGCCCTCACGTAGTACCTCTCGTCTCTCGTCCAATCCGAATAGATCCTCTCCCCCACCTTATGCATGAACTTCCTCCTGTAATCAGAATTTTTGTAGAGCATGTGCCTTATGGCGTTTATTATGTCGGACTTCACAGCTGGGCTCCTCCTCACTTTTGGCGTCCAGAAGGTTGCCCTCTTTATCCTCTGTATGTTCTCCCCTCCCCTCCCTATGGCGAGCCCTGGTTTCTTCGCCTCTATGATCACCAAACTCCGCTTTAGGTCGAACCAGATGTTGGTGAGCTCCGCTTCTTTTGGGATCAGGTTCCTTATGAATTCCTCTGTCTTCTCCGGATCTAACAATAAGGACTCGTCCGCCCTGAGCTTCACCCTCTTCTTTATGGCGTCCACTATCTTCCTGATCACGTCGTCCCCTTTCAGGAAGAAGTCCTTGTTCTCCGTATATAGGACTATGTTAGCCCCCTCGAAGGCATAATCGCTTATCTCAGCGTTCGAGGGGAGGCGCGATTCTATCTCCTTAAACAATTCTTCCTTCCTCATGAAGAGAAACCCCTTTTTAAGAGACCAGTCCCTTCACTTCCTCTTCCTTGAGCTCCCTGATCCCTTCCTTGGTTATCACCAGCACGTCTATTCCTTCCCCGGTGTATATGTCCCTCTTGGTCGCCACGCTTATCGCCCTGACCGCCAGGTTCACCGCTTCCTTCATGTCCATATCTTCTTTGTATTTATCCTCAAGTAAACCGTAAGCGACTACCGAGCCGCTCCCTGCTGCTATGAACTTGTCCTCAACGCTCGCCCCATCAGGGGTTATGGTGTAAACGTGGTACCCATCTTCGTCCCTGCCCGCTATGAGCAATTGGATGTAGTAGGGGAAGTACCTGCTGGAAAACATGATGTTGGCCAACAAGGTGGCGCAGGCCTTCACGCTGGGCTTCTTGTGCTTCTGCATTTCATACAGCCTCATTTCTGACTTCAGGAAGTTCAGGATCATCTGGGCATCTCCAACAGAACCGCTCATGGCCAAGGCGATCTCGTCCGTGACAGGGAATATTTTCTTGAACCTCCTGTGGGCTACTAAGTACCCCATGCTCGCCTGCCTATCGGCGGCGAGCACCACCCCATCCTTGAACTTTATACCAACAGTGGTAGTTCCACTCTTTAGTTCCTCCATGAGAATCAAGGGGAAATTGTCCCTATCCTTTTATAAAGTTTTTCTTCGATTAAAAACCATGATAAGGGGGCTGATAAGGGACTTGATAAACATGTACATCGGGATTAGGCTAATGCAAGGGCTCTGGGAGAGCATAGGGAAGGAAACCCTCTTCCTCTACGGGTTCGCAGTGTTCTTCTTTTCCCTTTGGTTCACCTTGGAGAGGGTAGGGTTCATACCGAAGCTGAGCTGAAATGTTCAAGCCCAAATTCGTGGAGAGATACGAGAAGCTAATGAAGGACTTAGATGCCTTCTTGGAGATCTCTAAGGAACCTTTGAGGGACAGCATAAGGGTGAACACCTTAAAGGCTAAGAAAGAGGAGTTGAAAGAAAGATTGGGGGAAAAGGGGTGGAAATTAGAGGAAATCCCTTGGTATAAGTATGGGTTCTTCGTGGAGACGGAGGAGGTGATGGGAAATTCGCTCGAGCATGTCCTAGGATACTTCTACGTCCAGGAGGCGGTGAGCATGCTGCCTCCCATAGTCCTTAACCCGAAGCCCGGGGAAATCGTCCTGGACATGTGCGCTGCTCCTGGGAGCAAGTCCACCCAGATAGCGATGCATATGAAAAACGAGGGGGTCTTGGTAACCAATGATGTGAGACTTGACAGGATCATCGCTTTAAAGGCAAACCTCCAGAGGTGTGGGGTGATGAACGTCGTGGTCACCAGGATGGATGGTGCCAGGTTTTCCAGGTTTTCCAACCAGTTCGACAGGGTCTTGGTGGATGCCCCTTGTTCTGCTACAGGCGCCATAAGGAAGAGTTGGAAGGTCCTCAAGATGTGGAACCCGAGGATGGTGAGGAAACTGTCCTATCTCCAAAAGAGGCTCGTCCTGGCGGGTTTCGATGCCTTGAAGCCCAATGGCATCCTGGTCTATTCCACTTGTACTCTGGAGCCAGAGGAGAACGAAGGGGTGATAGACTTCTTGTTGAGGAAGAGGGAAGTGAAGATAGAGCCCATAAGGTTGAGGAACATTAAGACGAGGAAGGGGATAGAAGAGTTCGAGGGGAGGGAATATTCAAAAGAGGTCAGGAAGTGCGTGAGGATATATCCCCAAGACAATGACACGGAAGGTTTCTTCATAGCAAAGGTGAGGAAGTTATGATAAATCGATACCTGAAGAAGCAGTTCGGAGTGGAGCTCGATTACAGGTTCGTGATAACTGGGAAGGGGAGGGTTTGGATCATGAACGAGGACGTGTATGACTACGAGATAAATGCCCCTGTAGTGAGCAAGGGCCTCTACTTTGGGTTTCTGGAGAAGGATGGGTTAAGGTTATCCATGGACGGTTCCCAGATAGTGGGGCCTAAGGCCAAGAGGAACGTGGTCGAGGTGAACGAGAAGGAGGTTAAGGAATGGTTGAGGGGCTTCTCCTTGGAGAAACCGTGTCAGAAGGGATACGTCTTGTTGAAGTACGGAAAGGACTTCATAGGATGTGGAAAGTCGAACGGAAAGATCATATGGAACACTGTCCCTAAGGAGAGGAGGATAAGGAACCTCAAGATTTAGACAACTTCTTCGCCAGTGCCCTCTCCACCTTCTTGGGATGCTCTATCCCCTCCATGATCACCTTTCCCCTCTTCGTTATGATGATCAGGTCGCTCACCCCTAAGAACTTGTGCAAGGGTGTCTTGTACTCCTTCACGTCCTTTATGCTGCTTATCTTCACCCTCTTGATCCCAAAAGGAGTCCTTATGTGGACGTATTCATCCAAGAAGTAATATTTCTTATTCCTGTACTCGTGCAGCATGGATATCAGGGGGAAGCTGACCAACATGGTTATGAAGAAGGTGGTGAAGCCATGGGAGTTATAGACGTAGGGTAGGCTCTCCAGGGTCCCGAGCATCTGATAGAGGAAGTAGGCGGAAAGGAACACGAAGAATGGTCCCTTCTCGAAGAACCAGACCAAGAGGGCTTTCGGGCTCGGTTTTAACTCCATAACTTTTAATTAACTTTCTCCCTTTTTAAAAACGTGCCCCGGTAGCTCAGCGGTAGAGCGCCTGCCTCGTAAGCAGGAAGTCGAGGGTTCAAATCCCTCCCGGGGCTCTAGATGAGGATCAGCAGGATCAGCATCGTCCCTCATCACCTCATGAACTTCTACCTTCACTACTACCTATGGGGCGATTTCTTCGACAGGCTGATCCCTCATTACGGGGTTGCCTACGCGGAGAATGCGAAGTCCCTCTGCCGACTGCTCTTCTCAGGGGATGTAGAGGTTGAGGTCAAGCTGTACATCCCGGATTCCATATGCTTCCCCCAGGGGAGCAGGAAGTGTGAGAAATGCTTGGAAAAGGTGATCGAAGAAAGGGTCGACCAGCTCTACGTGTTGTCCAGGAGGATTGGGGAGATAGAGAACCTACTTTACTTCAACTTGAGACCAGGTGAGTTCTCTTCTCGCGAGATCGTGGACGCCATACACAAGGCCTCGAAGAAGTTAAGGAGGATCATGCCAAAAGAGATATCCAACATAGAGGTTTACTTAGTCCACCTCCCCGATTCCTCCTTAAGGGACTTTCCAGAGGTTGTGAAGTTCAGGAACTCGAGGATTTACGAAGAGTTGGCGCATCCCATCAAACTCCTGGGCGAGGAAGAACTCCGAGACCTTAGGGCCCGCTACTCTGACTTGTTGAAGAAGGACGATGTCCAGCTGTTTGAAACTGTACTGAATGGCTTGTGATCACTTCTCCTTCCATTTCTCCACATACTCCTCGAGGGGGAGCCATTGGGATATCTGCTTCTTTATCTGAGGGAGGAGCATCTTCTCCTCCACCAACCTCACGTTCTCTTCGCTCAAGGATTCCCTGATCTCCTTGGGCACATTGGAGATGTCCAGGATGATGATTGGCGTTTTGACCTCAAACCTCTCCATCAACATCCTCGCGTGTTTCGGCCTGGTGCAGATGATAACATCCGCCCACTTTATGTCTCCCTCTTTCAGCGGATTTCTTGCCCCCTCCCTGGCACCTTTATACCTAGTCTCGTATCCCAAGGAGGACAGATAGTTCGCACACACCCTACTCCTATTGGCTCCCTCAGAACACAGGCACAGGACCCTCATGCTCCATCTTAACCCCGAGGGCTTATAAACTTGAGCCCGCAACTCTTAAAAACTCCCCTCTCAAAAATTAACCAGGAAAGGGAGAGGGATGGTAAATGAGTTTGAAAGCTCTTTTGTACGAATTGAGTACGTTGGGCCCGGGAGATGTAAAGAGAGTGGTAGAAAATACAGGAATGCCATATGCGCCGGTGACTGAAGAAGCTGCTAAGTGGGCTTTAGAGAACATAGTTGGAAAGAAAGATAAGGTCGGTCAACTCGTGTGGAAAGAGTATTTAAAGCGTTTTGGTTCTGAAATAAACTTAAAAGAAACGTTAAAAAGTGATCTAGAAAAACTCATAGAGAGTTACGAGAAAAAAGCCTTCGATCAGGACTTCGTGAAGCTTGAATATAAGGTAAGATCAAATTTGTGCCTCTTCATCTCAGCATTGGCTGCAAGTTGTACAAAAGGGGCAAAGAAAGTATTTAATACGTACCAGCCCGACAAGGAAAAGCATGCAGTGCTCTTACATAGAATTTTAAGAGATACAAAGAAACTCGAGAAGTTAGCATACTATAAGGATCCAGAAACTGGAGAAGAGGTAGAAAAAACTCCATATAGTTGGCTATGGCCAAGCGCGGAGTCCACTATTAGAGCAATCAAATACTACAAGAAGTGCAAAAAAAACAAAGAGTTATTTATGTGGGACAGGGTACTGAAAAAATTTGCAAAAAAAACCGTCCTAATGCGATGAAAAGAGAGGCCAAACAATGAGTTTGAAAGCTCTTTTGTACGAATTTGGGCCCGGGAGATGTAAAGAAAGATCAAGAAGACGACTTCCTTAGGCTCCTGTAACGAAGCATATTTAGTTTTAGGATACTGAACAATCAAAAGAGAAAAAACATAGAAAAACTTTATAACCTTCCTCAGTTCTTTCTTCTTTCATAATGAAGGTGTCCAAGTTTATCCGAGTTCTATCTTGATCCCACCGATTCTCTTCGCCACGAAGTTGTAGAGTATCGCCGAGAAGAGGTTCGCTATGAACATGATGGGAATCATCACTAAGTAAGCCAATGCGGAGGTCATGTCGTAAGTAAGAGCACTGAGCCCAGCTAGGATGACGAAGAAGATCGCTTGCATCATGGTCAGGACCATGGCGAAGGAGACCGTGTCGATCTTTTTCAATTCCTTCATGTTCATTAAACATGTACGGTTATTATAAAGATTGTTTTCGACTTTTTTCGAAAATTTTATAAAAAATCTTTAAGAAAAATCGAACATGAAGATAGAAAGGGTTTACAGGGAGATCTTGTTTGAGGTCTTGGAGAGAGAGATTAAAAAGCTCACTCAGAGGGGGCTAAGCCAGCGTTGCGAGGTTTCTCTCAGCACAGTTAACCACGCCATCAAACCCTTAGTGAGGATGAACGCGGTTGAGGTGAGCAAATTCGGCTTGAGGGTGACTCAACCCAAGAAGATCCTCTATTACTGGGCGTGCATCAGGAGGTTAGAAGGGGACGTAGTTTACAAGACATTCTTGAGGGAGGATGTGGAAAGGATAGAAACCACGCTACCTCCTGGATCCATATTAACCGCTTATTCGGCCTTCAAGTTGAGGTTCAGGGAAGTCCCTTCAGAGTACGGGGAGGTGGTAGTTTATGGAAGAAGGGAGGATTTTCTCGAGAGGTTCGGGAAAGAGAACTTGAAGTTCGAACCCAACTTGATAGTGCTGAAACTCGATGAGCACCTCTTAAAGTTCAAGGAGATCCCGGTGGCTCAAATATTCGTTGACCTATGGAGCTTGAGGAGCTGGTACGCGAATGTCTTCCTAAAGAGACTTGAGGTGAGGATAGATGGAATTTTGGAGCGAATGGGTTATCGATAAGAGCTTCAGTTTACTTAAAGAATTGAGGAGGAAGATAGACTTCATCCTGATAGGAGGTTGGGCTGTTTACTTTTTGACAGGAGCCCTGAAGTCAAAGGATATCAATTTGATAGTTGATTTTGAGAACCTAGCTAGGCTAAGAAACCTCATGAGCTTAAGCAAGACGGACTTCTTGAGGAAATATCAGGCCAGAGTTGAAGGGGTTGATGTGGACATCTATGTCATTCATTACTCTAGGTTCATCATCCCGACGGAAGAAATCGTCGAGAACACGATGAGAGTTAAAGGATTCGTGCTTCCTACCCCTGAGATCCTCCTCATCTTGAAACAGGAAGCCGAGAAGAGCAGGAGGGACTCCATGAAGGGCCAGAAGGATAGAACTGACATCTTGGCCTTGTTAGCGAGTGGGAAAGTGGATATGGGAAAGTACGAAAAGTTGTTGAAGAGATACGGCATAACCAGTTTCAAGAAGAGGTTGTTGGAGATCATCAGGAATTCTAGGAAAGAATATGAGTACCTCGGAGCGAGGAACCCGAAAGAGGTGAAAAAGCTAAAGGGAAAGTTGTTGGAAATGGTAAGGAAAGGGGGAGGGTGAGCCACTACTAACTCTTCCCTCTTTATATAAGTTTCGGCGATTTTTCCGCGAACTTTTATAAAAAAATTAATAAACAAGAGACAATCAATTATTATCGGAGGTTAAAAAGCGGTGAAACGAAATGGCCAAGAAGAAGAAAAAGAAAAAGGCTACTAAGAAGAAAGCCACCAAGAAGAAAAAGAAGAGGAAGTGAAGTTTAAGGTCCTTGTTTTTATTTTTCTATTTTTGTCACGAAGGCCGAACTTATAGAAACTTGATAATTCCGCTAGCGATACCTTCTTTTTTGTATCTTCGATACCTCTCCATAAATTCCCTTCTCTCCCTTTCCGTTAACACTTCAACTATTTCTTCGACGGAATACTTGTCCAAAAGCTTCTCCATTAACTTATTGGCTCTTTTTATTCTCTCGTCATCCTTCGAGGCGGGTAACATGACTCTGATGGAACGAAGCGGGAGAAATAGATTCATAATTTCTTTCCTTCTTTCCTTCTGTTTTTGGGTGAGGCTCTCAAGGAATTTTTTTTCTCTCCTCAGTTCTTCAATTCCTCTTTTTGTCAATTTTGGAACCTTAAAAGCCTTCATTTTAATCCCTCCAATATGTTGTTGTAAACAGATTGGAGTTTGTCAATTGTCCGTTTTTTAGCTAAGAAAGATGTTATGTCAACTTTGTCTTTTCTTATTTGGATTACTTCTTCCATCACCTTGTTAAAAGTTACCTCGGCTTCTTTGCCTTGTAACAGCAGCCATTCTGAAATGAATGGTAGATTGTCATCTTTGAACAACCACATGGCAAGCTCTTCATCAATTATCTCATCACCATTTGCGATTTTTTTGAAGTGTGTGATTAGATCCCCACCCCGCAACCTCAGATAACCCTTCCTGTACCTCTCGTAGAGTGTGGGGTCTGCTTCTTTGAGGAGTCTCAGAGTGAATAGATCATGTGCCACTTGATCTACATTTTGAGAGAGTGCAGTAAAATCACCTAACTCTTTAAGAATTTCTTTCTCATACTCAACTGTAAAAGAATGCAAGTATTCATGATGAACAAGGCAGAGCATTTCATCTTTGTTCATCAAAATTAGCTTTTTTGTGTTTAGATGTATAACACCATTAGATGGGTTGTAGAAACCTAACACTTCATATCCTTCCTCTCTTATATCTTCTTGAAATACTATTTTGGCTACACCATTACTCCTGAAACCCATTTTCTTCAGCTTCTCACAAACTTCCTCAGCACTTGAGGCTTCCCTCAACGCTCTCGTGAACACGCTTAAGTCGTCAACCTTTGAGGGGAGTTCAACTCTTGCATTCAACTTCACAGCTTCCCTCATGAAATCCTCCCAGCCATCTAGTCCTTTTACCTTCTTTATTAAACCACCCAAGTAAGCGAAGAAGTCATCCATTCTCTTCTCTTTCTCTAAAACATCAGACACGTCATCGAGTTTCTTTCCAAGCCTTCTCATAAGGTCGTTGAATTCCTCTTTCTTGAGCACCCTTCTCAGCTCTTCTACATATTTGTACCACCACTTGCCTTTGCATCTCTTGAAAAAGTTCTTAGCAAAGGCAAGGTGGGGATCAAGCGTCTCGGATAATCCAGGAATCTCTGAAACCAAGCCTGCTATAGCTAAACCTCCAACAATGGCATCCTCTCTCCCAAGGACGAATCTGACGCTATCCCTTGCATCAGGATAAGCAGAAATTGCTATAGAAGCGCCGCACAGGAAGGTACCGACTGGCGCGAGCTCAAGTGTATTCGCGCAAACGGTACCCGCAGGCAACATGTCCATGCCCATGTCAACCACCATCTCTGCTGTCGTCATATCTTCTCCGGTTACGATGTGCCAAACGTTCACTTGGAGTCCCTCATTGAGATCTGACCTGAACTTGTCGAAGTGTCTCGTTACCAAGCCCTTTAATGGATGACCATAATATCTCCTACTGAGATAAAAAGCGACGCCTAAGACGCCCCCGAATGAGATCATGAAGGCGTTCAAGGTCTCCTGGGCAAGACCGTTGAATAGGAAGTTAAGGTTGAACCCTGCTCCCTCATGACTCTCTCCAGATCTGTAATCGAAAACTCTTTCCTCTCCCTCGCTCCTTCTCGGGATCAAGGGCATGAAGTAGGCGTCCCATTCTTCTCCGTCCACTAGGTCCTTGACGTGGACATAACCCCTCGGGACATTCAATTCCAAAGGTTCCTGATTCCCCTCATAAGTTCTCCTATTCACCTCGACTTTGTAGTAATCAGTTTCCCTGGTCACTAGTTTCCTCTTGATACAGAAGTAAGGTTCCTTCCTCTCCTCTTTGGAAACACACCTTTCTTCAGAACAATACTTGGGCCTTTCCTTCTGGACGTCCTCACATTTCAGGACCCACTCACAGCTCTTAACGTAGACGCACTTGTAACTGTATTTCAAGGACCAGTACAAACAAATGAAGAGGAACCACTTATCACACTTGACCCCATCCACAAAATAACCGCACTTAGGTTCGTACTTACATTCCCATGACCATCCACAATTCCTTTCGGTGTAGGTCTCCGTCCCACACTCGTAGGTGATGGTCTCATATTTTGAGCAATAACTCACGGTCTGATAACAGGTGTCCGTGTAACTCACATAATAACTGCTTGTTTTCTTGTGTAAGATGTCAGTTATCTTCAGATGTACCTCTTCTCCTAACTCATAATCAACCCTTAATGCGAGGGAAGTGGGTAGGAGAAGGAGGAAAAGAAAGGGAACTAACCTTCGCATTTCCTATTTTTATGGGTCTTGCATCGTTAATAAGTTTTTCGATTTTTACCCCTCTCCAATGATAGTAATGTTTTTAAACCCCTATTTCCAAAAATTAACCAGGAAAGGGGGAGGGATGTAAAGATGGGGATCTTTAGGAAGGTGAAGAGAGTAGTGAAGACGGTTTCTAGTGTGGTCCCTACTCCGGATAGGGGATGGCATGGGATGTTGCATAAGTATCACATAGTGGACATGTTGAACATAACAGGGGCTCCTTATGAGCCCATGAATGATTTGAAGGCCACGTTGATGTATTATTATCTGGAAGGGGCTTTAGCAGGGGTCAGTGCTTTCAAAGAGGATATAAATGAGTTCAAAAAATATGTTGATAACATGGCGGCAGCTGATCTTTCGGACCCGGAGAACGAGTTTCTTGCCAGAGTCTGTGTTTCTTCTAACATATCCTTGCTCCTTGCTTACATAACAGGGAAAGTTAGACAGTGGGATGACAAAATGGAAAAATATCAAAAGAAAGGGTTGAGTAAGGAACAAGCGTACATACTCACATCCGATTGGTTGTTCAAGGAGAAGAAGATCTTGAAGAGGACGAGGATTCCTCAGGATGCTAAGCCATTGACCGAGAAGTTGAGCAAGGAGGAATTGAAGAGGTTGAATGAGCCCTATTACAGGATGTTGGCAGAGAGGGTGGAGAAAGGGAACTTAGAGGATTTGTTGGAGGATTGGCACCTGGTTCCAGAGAACTTGGTGGCAAGGGCTCTGACGAGAGAATATAGGAGGGAACTTCAGAAAGACATTGAGGAGCATTTGGAGAGGGCAGGTTATTTGCCGGTTGCTAGGAAGGTTGCGTGAAAAACTTTATAACCTTCCTCAGTTCTTTCTTCTCTTGTAATGAGGGCATCCATGTTAGTTAGCATAGGGGTTCTTTTGTCTTCTGGTGCCTTCTTGTTATTATCATTGAACTATGCCAATACTGTAGGATTATTTCAGATAAAATCCAGTCTACCTGCTCAGTTCTTTGCTACTCAAGTGGAAGCTTTGGTTGATGGTATATATGCTGCTCCAGAGGAGATGATAATAAGGTATTCTGGACCGAATACCTGTTACTGGGATGGGAATTTATCTGAATGGAGGTGTCAAGGAGACATAAGGATAAAATCTGTAGGGGCTTCTGCCTCTTTCACCCATAACAGCGTGACGTTGGGTTTTCCCGCTACCGGTTGTATCTACATAGATTTGCTTCCCGTTGTTTGGAGAAAGGCAAAGGGTGAAGAGTTGATTCAACCAAAAACAGCTAAATCTGTTGGGGGCCCCGCCGGATTCGGGAAGACGGCAAGAGAGACTGTTGTCTTGGAAGGATTAGATGAAGCGGAAGAGGAGGCTTTGGAAGAGGGGTTAAGGAATGTGTTCAAAAAACTTAAAGCAGGCGATGAATTAACGGATGAGGAAATAGAATTGTTGAATAATCTGAGGAGGCGCACGGTGGAAGAGGGGAAGGGAAGCGAGAAGACTTTCTTAGAATATTGGAGGGAAAAGAGGTGGACTTTGGAGAGAGGGGAACCAAAGAGACATGACTTCTTCGAAGTGTTGGAAGCGTGCATGAAAGATGCTGATTGTGTGAGTGGCAAGGGCTACCTCTATAAAAAGATAGAGAAACAACTGGCTCCTGTCGTTGAGAAGATAGCTGAAGCCAGATCGATAAGGGAAAAATTTGGGAAGGAGGCCATGATAGCTTTTCTTGAGAGAGGGTATGTGCCTCGGAGATATAAGGTAGCTAGGATACTAAAAGGCGTTTCATCTAAGCTGAGCACGGTCAAGAAAATATATGACAGGACTGTGAGGACGCTCACCATGTATGCCTCTTGCAGGTCCGATAACATATTGTTGGATCTCGTGGACCTGTTGATGAATGGGCAGATAATCTTGGAAACAGATAACAAGATCATCCATCACTTCTACGACTTTTACGTTGGAAAAACTGGGGCAGTGAGCCTGAAATACGTTCAGGCGGGGAGGGAGAGGGAGATAAATAAGTTGATGGTGTTGAACGGGGAAGACATGTGTTTCCAAAGACACTTCCTCTCCTACAACCTGACGGACTACGAGTTCACTAATTTCCCAGTCAAGGATGGGGCGATAGAGTTGAGTAAGGAAAGGAAGTTGTTCGACACCTTGTGCGACGAAAACAACAGGTATTACCCCAGGGATTTGTTTGACATCATAGAGACCATAAAGCAGGTGGAAAAGGACGGCCAAACCAGGACCATAACCATTTTCGTGAACCCCGGGAAGATGATAAGCAAAGAGGGAACTAAATTATGTGAGAGGAGGGTGAAGAGGACGGAAGATGGAAGGTTCAACGGGAGCTTCGTCATCTTCTGCTATCAAATCCCTTCATTGATAGGAGGGGACTTCAACTTGACGATTAACTATGACAACCCAGAAGAGGAGATACTTCCCACTGGCACGGCGGATGAGTTGATAAAGAAAGAAGGGGGGAACGAATAC
>JAGHCF010000075.1:0-4775 GCA_021160605.1 Nanobdellota archaeon
ATGTGGGGGTCTTGGAGGGTGAAGAAAGGGGTGTATTACGCAAAGAAAGGGAAGTTCATCATGGCGAATTCCGTGGATAGGTTGAAAGACCTCATCATTCCACTATCTCCATCTCCACGTGGACGTCTTTAGAAATGGGAATCCTCATGATGAGCCTCAGGACCCTCTCGTCAACCCCTAAATCTATCAACCTCTTGTGAATCCTCATCTCCCAGGTCTCATAAGTCTCCCTTCCAGAACCACATGGGGACCTCCTGACGGGGACCTTGAGCCTCTTGGTCGGGAGGGGAATGGGTCCTCTCATGTCCACCCCCACCTTTTCAGCGATTTCCTTTATCTGCCTACATATGTCTTCCAACTTCTCCTTTTCCGTGGACATGAGCTTTATCCTCGCCCTTTGCATAGTAGCATGAAATGGGTGGAATGTTTTAAAAGTTTTTGGGGATTTTTATCAGTATGAGCGAGGAGGGGATCACTTGGGAGAAGGTGAAGAGCTTCGATGACATAGTTCTCCCTGAGGAGAGGAGGATAATCTCTGACCTGGAAAGAGAGGTGGAGATGGGGGAGAGGAAGAAGTGCCCTTTCCTGAGGAAGAAAGGGAACTTCTTCTATTTCTGCCAGCTTCGAGTGGAGCAATACAAGAGGTCCGGCTACACCGACGAAGTGTTGAGCTCATCGAACCCCGCTTATCTCGCTAAGGTGGACGTGGCCGAGCTCCAACTGCGCTGTCTCGACGAGCCAGAGAAGTGCGACACCTACGCGAAGAAAATAAATGTAAAGAAAGAAGGCTGAGAAAGTTTACTGGGTTTGAGTGACTTCCAAGCAGACGCCTGCTCCGATGGTCTGACCCATGTCCCTTATAGCGAACCTCGCAAGCTGGGGAATCTTCTTCACGGGCTCTATCACCAATGGCTTCGTTGGCTCGATGAGGACCAAGGCAGCATCTCCCTTCTTCAAGTACTCTGGGTTTTCTTGTACCACTGATCCCGTCTTGGGGTCCAACTTTGCTAGGAGCTTCTTGAACCTGCAGGCCACTTGCGCGGTTGCCACGTGGAACACTGGGGTGTATCCCTCGGTGATGACCGTCGGGTGGTTTATCACTATGATCTGGGCCTTGAACTCCTTTGCCACAGTAGGAGGCTTGTCCGGGTGTCCGACCACGTCTCCCCTCTTGATCTCGTTCTTGCTGATCCCCTTCACGTTGAACCCTATGTTGTCCCCTGGCTCAGCCTGCTGCATCTGCTCATGATGCATCTCTATGCTCTTCACCTCTCCCGTGGCCCCAGAAGGTTGAACAATAATCTTGTCCCCAACCTTAAGCACCCCTGTCTCCACCCTCCCCACGGGAACGGTTCCAACTCCAGTTATGGAGTAGACGTCCTGGATGGGGATCCTGAGGGGGAGATCTATGGGCTTCTCTGGGACCTCAAAGGTGTCCAGTGCCTCCAAGAAGGTGGGTCCCTTGTACCAAGGCATCTTGGTGGGCTTCTTGGTGACGTTCTCGCCCTCTAGCGCTGAGACTGGGATGAACAGTATCTTGGAAGTATCATAACCCACTCCCTTGAGGTACTTCTCGACATCCTCCTTAACCTCATTAAACCTCTTTTCCTCGTACTTCACTGTGTCCATCTTGTTTATCGCTACCACTAGTTGATTTATGCCCATGACCTTGGCTAGGTAGATGTGCTCCTTGGTCTGGGGCATCACTCCGTCATTGGCAGCTACCACCAAGACCGCTGCGTCCGCCTGAGAAGCTCCCGTGATCATGTTCTTCACGAAGTCCCTGTGCCCTGGAGCATCTATGATGGAGAAGTAGTACTTGGGCGTCTCGAATCTCTTGACCGCGATGTCTATGGTCAAACCTCTCTGTCTCTCCTCCTTCCTGACGTCCACCGCATAGGCAAACTCCCAAGTGACCTTTCCCATCTCCTCTGCCATCTTCTTGTATTTCTCGAGCTCCTGTGGTGTCAATACCCCTGTCTCGTAGAATACCCTTCCGATTAGCGTTGACTTCCCGTGGTCCACGTGTCCTATGAACACCAAGTTGAGGTGTGGTTTTTCCTTAGGCATATTCCATTACCTCCAGGAAGCAATAAAAGGCAAGCATTTAAATAGATTACCTTGAAAGGGAAAAGAAAAAGGGTTTAAGAGACTGCTGGCAACCCGAATCCGGTAGCTGTATCATCTCCTGGTTCCCAGATGTCTTTGGCCACTTCATGTAAGTAATCCCTTGTGGCTCCTGCGGAGCCCTGCCAGAGCTTGGCTGCCAACCCAGAGACGTGGGGCGTCGCCATGGAGGTCCCCGAGAGGTATTTATAACAACCATCGTTCCAAGTGGACTCTATCGCGACCCCTGGCGTCCCGAACTCCACCTCCTTTTCTTCTATCACATAATCCCCATCGTTCACTCCTCTGGAAGACCAGTCAGGGACGTTCTCGCTCATGTCTATCGCTCCCACTGCTATCACCTTGACGTAGGCCCCAGGATAATCTATACTCCCTTCTTCTGGCCCATCGTTTCCCGCTGCTGCTATCACTAAGACCCCTTTTTCCACCGCGTAATCTATGGCCACTAGGATTTGCGGGTCGGAGGTATCTCCTCCCAGGCTCATGGATATGATGTTCGCCCCGTTGTCCGCGGCATATCTTATTCCCTCAGCTATGTCGTCTGCCCAGCAGAACCCTGAGTTCCCGCACACCTTTATCTCCATCAACTTGGCCTCTGGTGCCACCCCATAGATCCCTAAACCATCTGGCCCCCCGTTCGCCGCTATGATGCCAGAAACATGGGTCCCATGTCCATTTCCGTCCGCGCATCCCCTCTTAATGCCCCTCTTGGTCGTGTCCTTACAGTCGATGATGTTCTCCTTCAAGTCGGGATGATCCACATCAACACCCGTATCCAAAACTGCGACCTTGACTCCAGCTCCTCCAGAGCCCCCTCCCACCTTCCTGATGCCCCACGGGAGTTGCTCATCCGGATAACACGTCCTCTCTTCCGGGGTCACACATTTACAGTTCTCGCACACCTGTCCTTCAGGACACTCAGGCAACCCTGGCTCCCCGCATTGCTCGGAGGGATGGATTATCCCGTCCCCGCACACGGGCCTCGCTGTGATCTTGTATAATCCCACCGGCTCTACCTTCACCCCCAATAGCCTCAAGATGCCAACTTGCTCGTCCGTCAACTCCGTGGAAAAGATCCCCTTGAACTCGTGCCTGACCCCGAGAATGGACTTTAACACGGGATTGTCAGAGACGTAATAGGGTCTCGCTGGTCCTCTCGAAGAATAAGCCACTGTGCCTAGCAACGCTGATATCAACAATAAAGACAAAAGCTTTTTGTTCATCGATTGAAACTAACAATTCGAGAATATGAAAGTTTCTATTCCATCCCCTTCCTCTTCCTTATGCTTTTTACTACCTTCTCTTCTAATTCCTTCGGGAGCTTCTGGAACTTGGAGTCCACCAAAGACCAGAATCCCCTCCCCTCGGTGGCGCTCCTTAATTCGCTAGTGAAACCAAAAGATTCTGCCACTGGGAGCTTGGCCATTACCACCAAGTGCTCTCCCTCTTGCTCCATGCTCAGGAGTTGTCCCCTCCTAGACTGGATTATCTTGGAGATGGCACCCATATACCTTATAGGGGCATCTATCCTTATGGTCTGAACGGGCTCTAATAGTAATGGGTCCGCGTCCATGATCGCCTGCTTTATGGCGTCCCTTACAGCAGGGATGACCTGAGCGGGACCCCTATGTATGGAGTCCTCGTGAAGCTTAGCATCCATGAGTTTCACCTTCACTTTAGAAACGGGTTCCTTAGCTATGGGCCCTTCTTTCATAACATCCCTAAACGCGTTCACCACCATTTCTATGACCTCCCCTATGTGAACCACCCCAGAGGTCATGTCTAGGAGGATGTTAGAACCGAAGATGTCGGCAACCCTCCTCGCCTCTTCTTTCGGGAGACCCAACTCCACAAGCTTGTTTATCAAGTCCAAGTCCTTCTTCTTCACCCTCCCCTCAGAAATATCCCCGGATACGATGGCTTGGTAGACCTTGTCCTCGAGGGGTTCCACCATGATGTAGAACTTGTTGTGCTTATTCGGGCTCTTCCCCTCCTTAACATCGCTGGGCTTCGAGACGCTCTCTCTATAAACCACTATGGGTGGAGAAGTGATTATGGGGATGCCCCTGTCCCTCTCGATCTTGTGCTCCACGATCTCCAAGTGCAACTCTCCTAAGCCCGAGAGGAGGTGTTCTCCCGTCTCCTCATTTATCTTCGCCCTCAAGGTGGGGTCTTCTTTTGTGAGATCCCTTAGGACCTGAATGAGTTTTGGGAGGTCCCTTGGGTTCTTGGCCTCCACGGCCTTGGTGACCACGGGCTCAAATATGTGTTTGATTTCCTCGAAGGGTTCCACCTCATGGGTGCTTATGGTCTCCCCGGAGCTAGCTCCTTTTATCCCCCCAATACCCACTATGTTCCCGGCTGGAACTTCTTCTATTGGGTACCTGTGTGGGCCTTTATATATATAGATCTGTTGGATCCTCCCTTCCCTATTCGCGAGGATGAGCTTGACATCTTGTCCCCTCTTCAGAGTTCCAGAGAATATCCTCCCCACAACTATCTCTCCTGCCTGGGGATCCACTACTACCTTGGTTACGCAGAAGACCATAGGCCCTCTTTCGTCGCAGTTCAAAAGGGCCTTTCCCACATCGGATTCCAAGTCCCCTCTCCATATCTTTGGGATCCTGTACTTCTGGGCCTCTAGGGGA
>JAGHCF010000061.1:0-10657 GCA_021160605.1 Nanobdellota archaeon
GAGCAGCCCCACTCTTGGCCCCTGCTGCAGGGCCAAGCTGGGAAGAGACGACATCTAAGTACCAAACCGCGGGGTCGATGTGAACTCTCGCCCGCGACAGCTCTGTTATCCCCAGGGTAGCTTTTCTGTCACCCCGAGCCCTCAACAAAAGGGACATCGGGGATCGCTAGGCCCGGCTTTCGCCCCTGCTCCCCTCTCTGGACGGGGAACAGTCAGGCCGGCTTTTGCCCTTGCACTCCACGGTGGATTTCTGACCCACCTGAGCCGACCTTTGGGCGCCGGTGATATCTTTTCGCCGGCGTGCCGCCCCAGCCAAACTGCCCACCAACTGCTGTCCCTCCCTTACGGGAGGTTAGCGCCACAAGTGGAAGAGGGTGGTGTTACATTGGCGACTCCAGAACCCCTTTCGGGGTCCCTTCGACGTCTCCCACCTACGCTATACTCCCCCACCCGTGACGCAACAGCAGGCTGCAGTGAAGTTCCTGGGGTCTTCGCGACCCACCGGAGGTCCCTGGCCTTTACACCAGGAAGGTGTGTTCGCAGGGTCCCAGCCGGGGACAGTGGAGAGGTCGTTACGCCGTTCGCAAAGCCGTCATTTAAACGGCAAGGCATTGCGCTTGCTTAAGAGGGTCAGAGTTACCCCCGCCGTTTACCGGCCCTTGACCCGGTTGGACCCAGGCTTCAGGTACCGGCACTGGGCAGGCGTCGGCGACTGTACTCATCCTTTAGGACTTGCAGTCGCCTGTGTTTCTTAACTGAAGGGAGACAAGTTCCAAGCTTCAAGGATCTTATCATTCTTTTTAGAAGGTTTAAATCTCGCCTCCTGTGGACTTGAAGGCCATATATTTTCCCGAACTTGTAGACGCGTGCGTCTATTCCGAGTTCTCTCAAAGTTTCTCGCATCGCTTCCAACAATTTCTTCTCTCTGTTGTAGATGACCACCCTATCAGTCACCGTTCCATCAGCGTCCAATAGACCACTGATGAATTCCTTTTTTGCCTCTTTGCTCAGTTCCTTAAAGAACTTCAGTGGTTCTTTCCTGATCCGCTGGAAGAGCAAGAATAGTTCCTTGGAGTAAACGAGGGCTCTTGTCTTGTTTCCGTATCCGTAAAAGTGTACCTTCAGTCCCTGACTTTCCAAGAGCTCCTTTGCTTTCCTTGCGATGTCTTCATTTCTTCTCACTTGGTCTATCCAAACGGCGAAGGCCTTGTTCTTCCTCTTTTGGAGGGTCCCATCGCCGAACAATAGTCCGGCGAGATACGGATGGATTTCCACTTTGTTTACATACAACGTAGGTATTTAACGCTTGTCATCACAAGCTCCCTTCATTTATTAAACAGTCGCCCCTCCCTTGTCACTGCGCCCTGCGGAAGCTGGCTTGCGCCAACCAACGCAGGGACCCCTTCTCCCGAAGTTACGGGGCCAATTTGCCGAGTTCCCTCGGCTGGGTTCTCCCTATCCGCCTTAGGCTTCTCACCTGGGGCACCCGTATCGGTTCTGGGTACGGTCACCCAGGATCCCATTTCCTGCGGAGCTTTTCACGGGCTCCAGGGCTCGACCGAACACCCCTTGCGGGATGCCATTCCCAGGGTCGCTCTGGTTCTCCTCATTACGAGACTCCCCAGACCTCCCCTGGTTAGATGGCGCGACGGCGCCACTCGGCCTACCCCGAAGCGTCACTCCGCAGGCCTTGCGTCGCCGCTAGGTACCTGGGTGGGGCCGGAATATTAACCGGCTTCCCTTTCGGCAGCTCCCAGTTAGGGGCTGCCTTAGGACCGCCTAACCCTCAGCTGATCGACAGTGCTGAGGAACCCTTGCCCCTAAGGCGACAGGGGTTCTCACCCTGCTTAGTTGCTACTACCGCCAGGATTCTCGATCCAGGCCGGTCCACACCTCCTCACGGAGGTGCTTCTGCCCAACCTGGACGCCCTCCTACCACCCCTTATCGGGGTCCAGGGTCTCGGCGGCCGGTTTAGTCCCGTCCATTTTCCCCGCGCCAGACCTCGGCGGGTGAGCTGTTACGCACTCTTTAAAGGATGGCTGCTTCTAAGCCTACCTCCCCGCTGTCTAAGGCCTGGCACCAGGTTCCTCACTTAACCGGCACTTTGGGGCCTTAACCCTGGTCTGGGTTGTTCCCCTCTCGGAGGCCGAGCTTAACCCGACCCCCCCACTCCCGCCTTCTACGCAGCTGCGGGATTCGGAGTTTGACTGGAAGCCGGACCCTTTCGAGCCCTGCACTTCCAATCAGTAACTCTACCCCCGCAGCCAGCTCAGGCGGGGCTGAACTGAGGCTCATTTCGGAGGGAACCAGCTATCGCCCCACACGATTAGCTTATCACTCCTAGACGCAGGTCAGGGGAGGGCTTTAGACACCACCCCTTCGGGCCTCCACGAGGTCATAAACCTCGCTTCACCCTGCCCACGCCTAGATCGTGGGGCTTCGGGTCTCTGAGCAGTGACTCCCCGCCCTTTCAGACGGCGCCCCTCACCCTTGCGGGCTGCGGGCATGTCGCTTTCGCTCCGGCTTCGGGGTTACTCCCCTTAACCTCGCCACTGCCCAGAACTCCCTGGCTCTTTATCCAAAAGGAACGTTGCAACCCCGTAGGGCCGCAACCTACCGTAGCTGTTGGGTTTCAGGCTCTTTTCACCCCCCTATTCGGGGTTCTTTTCAGCTTTCCCTCACGGTACTTGTCCGCTATCGGCCTCAGGACGTATTTAGGGTTGGGAGTTGTTGCCTCCCGTCTTCGGACAGGAATCCCAACCTGCCCTACTCTGGAAGACGCCTTCTCCTCCTCGGCTTACGCCTACGGGACTTTCACCCTCTGTGGTGCCCTGTTCCAAGGGACTTCGGCTTCACCTCGGAGGAGAAATATGGCGCCTCCAAAACCCCACATCCGGACCGTCTCGCGACGACCCGTTCAGTTTGCCCTGTTCCCCTTTCGCTCGCCGCTACTCAGGGAATCGCTATTGCTTTCTTTTCCTGCGGGTACTAAGATGTTTCAGTTCCCCGCGTTCCCCCTCCCTTGCGGGAGTGCTAAGGGGACTCCCATTAGGGGATCCCGGGTTCCAAGGCTGCGTGCGCCTCCCCCGGGCTTATCGCAGCTTGCCACGCCCTTCTTCGGCGCCTGAGCCGAGCCATCCACCCAACAGCGTCTTTCGCCTGTTCTGTGCGCGGCATTCATCTTGATCATGCCATCACATAGAGAGCACTCAACTCCCTATGCTCATCCAAGTTCTCAGAAATCGTCAGCCTGAAAGCATCATCGATTATCCTCACGTACTCATGTGTATAGGAGAACTTTCGGTCCCTTTATAAAGTTTATGTTTCCGAATAGCATAACTTCTCTATTTTCTTCATAATCCTCTTCATTCTCTCCTCACACATCTCCAATGCCTTCAACCTCTCTGGGTTGTCCTTGCTCCTCTCTTTTAAATCTCTGAGCCTCTCTTGAAGGGAGACGAATCGATCTCCCTTGAAGTGGAAGTCCGCGTAAATGAGGAGCTCATCTTCTATATTCCTCGGGGAGAAGTCCCCCTTCATTCCCCTCAACTCAGCTATCTCCTTCGCGACGCCGTGCCTCTCCACAATTTTCGCCACGTCATTTAATCCATGTTCCCTCAGCATCTTCCCGCTCTCGAAGGGGTGTAAGACCTGATCCCTTTCTTGACACCTCGCCCTGCCTATGTCGTGGAGTAATCCCACGATCCTCATCTTCTCTGGGTCTATCCCCAACTCCGGGTGGAGCTTCGAGAGCTTGGAACATATCTCGTACAGGAAGTCGGAGACCGCCTTGGAATGCCTGAACGTGGAAGAGTCCTCCTTGAAGTATTTCTTCAACAACTTCGAGGCCTCTTCATAAGTGATCATGAGAGAGGAATGATTTCCAAATTTTTATAAACATCCCTCACGAATTCATATGAAGATGGGGAAGATTGGGATCATAGGATATGGCGTTTACCTTCCTTCTTTCAAGGTGAGGGTGAGAGAGGTCGTCAAGGGAAGGGTCAAGAAAGATAACGAGCAACAGGCGGAGAGGGCGGAGAGGGGGTTGGGTCTCCTCTACAAGAGCATGACAGGGCCGGGAGAGGACACCATCACCATGGCGACAGAGGCCGTTAAACGGGCCCTAAAGATGGCCGAGATCCCTCCTTCGGAGATAGGTTCTTCTTTCGACAGAAAAGGGGTCCTCTGCGTTGGGACGGAATCCAAGGTCTACGATGTCCTGACGGACGCGAAGCACGTGAAGGCCTTTTTGGGCATGGGACCCATGGTGTTGGAGGTGGACATGGAGAGCGCCTGCGATGCTGGCCTGAAAGCAGTCTCCCTAGCTTGGGATGCTGTCAAGGCCGGAAGCGCTAGATATGGAATGGGAGTGGGGGTGGACATTGCCCTGGGGCCTCCAGGGGACGATTTGGAATTTGCTTGTGGGGCAGGAGGGTCCGCCTTCGTGGTAGGCGAAGGTGATTTGGTGGCTTCCATAGAGTACATGACTCCTCACTCCGAATTAGCTAGGGATTTCCTGAGGCCTGCAGGCCAACCCTTCCCCTTACACTTCGGCCCAGTGACCAAGAGGTCATATCTCTACAGCGTGCTGAACTGTCTCGCCCTCCACATGGAAGAGGGGAACTTAGATTGGGACGAGATAGACCACTTTGTGACCCACCAACCCAACTTCTACTTGCCAGGGAGGAAACTTCCTAGAATACTGGCAGGAAAGGACAAGGAGTTCACCCTGGAAGACCTCCTGAACCCGAACTACTTCGGTGATGTGAGTGAAGTAGAGGAGAGGTTGAGGATTAGCGTGGGGGAATATAAAGAGAAGACCAAGTACAGCTTCGTTGTCCCTGAGACGGGAAACGTGTACGCTGCCTCAACTTGTACAGGACTCGCTAGGATCCTGGACAACGCGAACCCTGGAGAGAGGATAGTTGCGGTGTCCTTCGGTTCCGGTCATTCGAGCACAGCGGCCACCTTCGTGGTGGAGGAGGGAATAGATAAGAGGAAAAGGGTGGAAGGGGTCGAGGAGTTGATAAAAAGGATGAAAGAGGTCAACTTCAGGGCATATGATAACTGGTTCACGAGCAGGATAAGGAAGATCTTCAGGCCAGACATGAGGTTCGTGGCAGAGTATGTGGAACCCTTGGGTGGAGATAGGGTCAGCGTGGAGATATGTCCGGAATGCGACCTCTTGTTCTATCCCCCTAAGCCACACCCCTTGCTCCACGAATGTCTCTGCGATGTGCCTAAGGAGACCATAGACCTCCCTTCCAGGGCAGAGGTGGGGGTGAGGAAGCTCTCCAAAAGGGAGAGGCTCTCTTTATTGAGGAACCCGAAGCGCGTGATGAGGAGACTCTATGAGAAGGGGAACATACCAGTGGTGGAGGCGGGAAAGGGATTCAAAGGAGAGGTGGAAGCGACGATCAGGAGGATTTACAAGGAAGGTGGCCTGATAACCTACGCCCCGGTTTATCGCCCTGTCTGAAAAACTTTTATATAATCTAGGAATCGCTTCTCTGCATGATAGAGGTCTTTTACAACTCCATAAGGTGGGACTTGAGGGAAAAACCCCCTAGGAATAGTTGGATCAATGTCATTCGACCGACTGAGGAAGAAGTGAATAAACTGAAGGAGATGTTCAACCTCCCCGACTTCATGTTCTCCTCCTTGAAGGATATGGATGAACAGTCGAGAACGGAGAGATATAAGAAGTTCAGGTTCATCATCGTGAGGACCCCGCAGAAGAGGTCTAACGGGGAGAGAGTAGAGTACTTCACGGTCCCCCTGGGCATTATCATATCCGACGAGTACCTGATAACCATATGCTTCAGCGAGAACGACGTGATCGAGAAGCTCAGGAGGAGCAAGTTCAGCACCGCCAAGAAGATAAGGACCACCTTGAGGATCCTCTACATATCCGCGAGGCTTTACTTAGAGTACCTAAAGGAAATCAATAGGGAAACTCATACCATTCAAGAGGAGCTGAGGCGCTCCATGAGGAACGAGGAGCTCTTCAAGTTATTGAGGTTGGAGGAGGCCTTGGTTTACTTTAGCACCTCCCTGAGGTCCAATCAGCTTTTGATAGAGAAGTTGACGAAGAGCAAGGTGTTCACCAGGTACTCTCAGGATAAGGAGTTGCTAGAGGATGTGATCGTCGAGAATCAACAGGCATTGGAGATGACTAACATCTACTCGGATATCCTCGGAGGGATGATGGACGCCTTTGCCTCCATCATATCGAACAACTTGAACATCGTGATGAAATTCCTCACTTCAGTGACCATAATCTTGATGATCCCTACCCTGATCTCGAGCTTTTATGGGATGAACGTCGCCCTCCCCTTCCAACGCTCCCCTAACGCTTTCCTCATCATCCTCGGGCTCTCTATGCTCTTTTCGATCCTCGGGATGATAATCTTCTGGAAGAGGGAACTCTTTTGAGGCAAGCTCTTATGAAACCGAGGAAGAGCGGGTGGGGCCTCAGAGGTCTGCTTTTGAATTCAGGGTGAGCTTGGGTCGCCACGAAGAACCTGTGACCTGGGATTTCCAAGAATTCCATGAGGTTCCCATCAGGACTTCTCCCGGAGAAGAGGAGTCCCGCTTCTTCCAACACCTTCACGTATTTCGGGTTCACTTCATACCTGTGCCTGTGCCTCTCCTCCACCACTTCTTTGCCGTAGAGTTTGTGAACCAAACTGCCTTTCTTCAAGACTGCTGGCCAGGAGCCGAGCCTCATGGTGGCCCCATACATCTTCTTTTCTATCAATTCCTTCTGCTTAGGGATGATATCTATTACGGGATGGGGGGCTTTGGAATCTATCTCAGTGGTGTGGGCTCCTTCCAACCCGCAGACGTTCCTGGCGAACTCTACGACGGCTAGTTGCATCCCAAAGCACAGGCCCAAATAGGGGACACCATTCTCCCTACAATATCTTATCGCCTCTATCTTCCCTTCTACACCAGTGCTTCCGAAACCACCAGGCACTATGACCCCATCAAAACCCTTCAAGATCTCCTCTGCTCCCATCCTCTCTATGTCTTGAGAAAATACTTGGACGATCTCAGGCTTTGCTCCCAAGTGATAAGAGGCATGTTTTATGGCCTCCAAGACCGAGAGGTAAACATCCTTATGTTCAGCTTTCCCGTACCTCACATACTTCCCTACGATGGCAACCTTCACTTTTTCCCTTGCCTCGTCTATCTTCCTCACGAAACCCTTCCATTCCCTCAGATCTCGACTCTTCCTCTTCAACCCCAACTTCTTCAAGAGCTTGTCAGTAAACCCCTGCTCCTCGAAGAGGAGAGGCAACCTATAGATGGAGTCCAGATCGGGGTTGTCTATGATGTTCTCTCTCTTCACGAAGCAATTCTTCGCGATCTTCTCGATCCTAGGCTCATCCAAGCCGCTCTCCGATCTGGCCACTATGAAGTCAGGGAAGATACCTACTTCCCTGAGCTTCGCCACGGCATGCTGAGTGGGTTTCGTCTTAAGCTCTCCCACATTCCTCAAGAAGGGGACATAAGTCACCATCACGGTCACGGAAGGGTATTCCATCGCTAAGCTCCTGGCAGCGTGAAGGAAGACGAGGTTTTCTACGTCCCCCGTCGTCCCACCTATCTCCACCAAGGAGACTTCATATCCCTTGGAAACCAAGAGGATCCTCCTCTTGACCTCATTCGGGATGTCAGGTATGACCTCCACGTCCCTCCCACCGTACTCTAACGCCCTCTCCCTCCTTATTACTTCCAAGTAAACTTGTCCCGTGGTTATGTTGTTCATCTTCGGGAGGTTCATGTCGAGGAACCTCTCATAGGTCCCGAGATCCTGGTCTATTTCCCCGCCATCCTCCGTCACGAAGACCTCCCCGTGTTCGGTAGGCCTCAGGGTCCCAGCATCCATGTTGATGTATGGGTCTATCTTAATAGCAGTCACCCTGTATCCAGACTTCTTGATCAAGTATCCTATGGAAGCGGTGACCACTCCCTTCCCCAATCCCGAAAGAACTCCGCCCACGACGAAGATGAAGCGGGGCATGTGAAAAGTGGACGAAGGGGATTTAATAAAGTTGTCGGTGATCTAACCCAGCAACTTGGGATCCTTCCTTATCTCTTTTTCCAACACAAAGGGGAAGGTCAAGGTCGTCACTAAAGAGGTGACCACCAGGACCGAGAAGGCTTCAAGGGGAAGCAATCCGTTTCCCAATGCCATCAGAGCTATCACTAATTCTACGGCCCCTCTTGAATTCATGGCCCATCCTATCACGTACAACTGCTTCCAACCAAGCCTTGAAAGGGGTTTGATGGCCATCGTCCCGACTATCTTTCCGATGAAGGCTATGAAGATGGTTCCCGCCAAGAGGGAGGGGTTCACGAACAGGCTTCGGAGGTTGAAGTTCAGCCCCACGTTGGCGAAGAAGAAGGGGGCGAGGAAGGCCAAGGACAATAATTTGAAGCTATCCAATACATCTTCCTCCTCTTTCTTCTTCACTTTCCTCATGGAGAGTTGCATGAGGATGCCTCCCACGAAGGCCCCGATGACAGAGCCTAAGGAGAATAGTTCGGAGAGGGCAGCCAGACCCATCATGAGGATCAGGACGAGGAGGAAGAGGTCCACATCCGTTTCCTTCCTCTCCACGTACTTCAACAACCTCGATATAACCTTCGCTAGTAAGAAGAAGAGGAAGGCGAACACGAGGAGGTTAAGGGGCAACATCACCAATTCTCCCGCGCCCCCCGTCTGGGCCAACGCGGTCACGAAGGACAAACCAAGTATCTCTATCAAATCGTCGAAGGCACCGGCCCCCACCATGATGGCCCCCAGCCTCGTATCCAACGCGTTGAGGTCCATGAGGACCTTCACCTTCGTCCCTTCCGATGTCACGGCCAGAGCGATGCCAAAGACCAGGGAGAGGATGAGGGGGTCAAAACCTTGGGAGGAGAAATAACCTCCGAAGAAGAAGTAAACGAAGAGGAAGCCGAAGATGAAGGGGAAAAAGGCGGAGGAGAGGGCGATCAAGATCGCATCTCTAGCGTTCTCCAAGATCTTCTTGAAATCTATCTCCAAGCCAGCGAGGAACAGGAGGGAGAGGATGCCTAGTTGTGATAACAAGTCTATGAGGGAGAGGCTCTTTGGGTCGAAGAGGAAATCCCTCACCAAGGGCAGACCCAAGACGATACCTGCAGAGATTTGGCCCACGATGATGGGCACCTTTAATCTCCTACATATCTCCTTGATCAAAAGGGAAGTGGCCAGGACCACAGCTAGGATGAGGATGGTGCTCATCTCAAATTAGAAGAACGCGTTTTCCCTTTATGAGATTTTCCAATGGACCCGGTGGGATTCGAACCCACAGCCTCCGCCGTGCAAGGGCGGCGTCATGCCAGTTAGACCACGGGCCCGTAGAGAGAAATCAAACCCCTTATAAATCTTTTACCAGGAGCACAAAGAGATAAATACGGAAAAGTCTCAGCTTTAAACATGAGGAGCCCGGATGAGCTCGAGATGAAGGTGAGGAACATAGAGAAGCTGTTGAGCAGCGAGAACAGGAAGAGCGTCTTGGTGGGCATCATCCAACTCGAGAGGGAGACCAAGGATTTCCTCACGGCAGGAGAACTCTTGACGCGCTTGAGGATGAGTTATGCCCGCGCCCTGAGAGTGTACAAACAAGCGCTTCTCATCCTGTCCAAACTCGATCTTCCAGAGGACAAGAGAGAGTATTACGAAGGGGTTTTCTCTAAAGGAGCCTCTTATTTCAAGAAATTACTCAGGGGATTAGATAGCACGAGAAACTCGAGGAACTACCTCTTATCTCAATGAGCCCCTTCTCAGTACTGGGATAGGAATGCGTGAGGATGTAGAGAGGTCTTGGTGCCCAGCGTGTTCGATACGCAAGGAGGTGATCCATCCGCAGGTTCCCCTACGGATACCTTGTGACGACTTAACCCACCTCGCCGAGCCCAGATTCGACCTCACCCACAGGATGAGGCCTCATCCGAACCCGACTCGGGTGGCTTGACGGGCGGTGTGTGCAAGGAGCAGGGACGTATTCACCGTGGATCTTCAAGCACTCAGTTGTGCATGGCTTCTTCACTACTCTGAAGCCCGATGTCCTCATCGGCATTTTGATCCACGGTTACTAGGGATTCCGGCTTCACGAGGGCGGGTTGCAGCCCTCGATCCGGACTAAGACCGGGTTTAGGGGATTTGCTTCCCCTTTCGGGGTCGCATCCCTTTGTCCCGGCCATTGCAGCCCGCGTGTAGCCCAGGGGATTAGGGGCATACTGACCTATCGTCGCCCTCACCTTCCTCCTTCTTACGAAGGCAGTCTTCCCAGAGTGCCTGCTCCCCGGAGGGAACAGTAGCAACAGGGAATGAGGGTCTCGCTAGTTGCCTGACTTAACAGGACACCTCACGGCACTAGCTGACGATGGCCATGCACCTCCGCTCAGCGCGTCCGGCAAGCCCTTCAGACTGGCCTTCATCCTGCTGTCGCCCCTGGTGAGTTTCCCGGGGTCGAATCCAATTAAACCGCAAGCTTCACCCCTTGTTGTGCTCCCCCGCCAATTCCTTTAAGTTTCAGCCTTGCGACCGTACTCCCCAGGCGGCCCGCTTAACGTCTTCACTTCGGCACTGCATGCTCCCAAGGAACATGCAACACC
>JAGHCF010000041.1:0-2563 GCA_021160605.1 Nanobdellota archaeon
ACCATTAGGGGTGAACATAGGACAAGTGGTGGCCGCTATAAACGAGAAGACTAAGGAGTTCGAGGGCATGACCGTCCCAGTGACGGTCACCGTTGACCCGAAGACTAAGGAATTCACCGTAGAGGTGGGGAAGCCACCCACGAGTCAACTAATTCTTAAGGAGCTGGGAATCCAGAAGGGAGGACAGGATCAGAAGGAGAAGGTGGGCAATCTGACCTTGGAACAAGTCAAGAAGATCGCGAAGGCGAAGTTCGGGAGTGATGAGGAGAGGTTCGTGAGACAGGTGATAGGGACCTGCCAATCCATGGGGGTGACAGTGGAGGGAAAGGAGCCGAAGGAGTTCTTGAAGGAGATGAAATGAAGGAGATAAAGGTAAGCACGAAAGGGAAGTTCGACATCATTAACCTAACGGATTTGGTCGAAAGGGAGATAAGGGACGTGAAAGAGGGAGTGGCCCTCGTTTTCCTCCCCCACGCTACCTCAGCTTTGATCCTCAACGAGGACGAGGAGGGTTTGAGGGAGGATATCTTGAACAAGTTGAGGGAGTTGGTCCCAGAGAAAGGTGACTATCTTCATAACCGGATAGATGACAATGCTCACGCCCACATCCTCTCCTCCCTCCTCAAACAATTCGTTCTCCTCCCGGTCAAGGACGGGAGGCTCGTGAGGGGAACTTGGCAGGAGCTCTTGTTGTTAGAATTTGATGGGCCCAGGGAGAGGAGGGTCTTAATGGAGATCTTGAGGAGCTCGTAAACTTTTTAAATGGGTCAAAAGTATGTCCCTCGTCCGAGCACTGCTTCGGCAGGAGGACGAAAATGAGGAAGGAAGATCTCTTAAAAGCATTGGAAGAGGCGAGGAAGAAATCTAAGCCCAGGAAGTTCGTCCAGAGCGTGGACCTCATCATCCCGCTGAAGGACATAGACCTTAGAAAGCCTGAAAATAGGATAGAGGAATACGTGATCCTGCCTCACGGTCCTGGGAAGAGATTTAAGATCTGTGCCTTCGTGGGGAAGGGGATGGAGGGGAAGGCGAAGGAAGCGTGCGATTTCGTGATAAAGGACGAGGAGTTCGGGAAGTGGGAGAAGAAGGAGATCAAGAAGTTGGTGAGGGAGTACGATTACTTCATAGCTCAGGCAGACCTCATGCCGTCCATCGCGGCCAAGTTCGGGAAGTACTTGGGAGCCCTGGGGAAGTTGCCAAGCCCGAAGAGCGGCAGCATCTTTCCCATGAACGCTGACCTGAAACCCATAGTGGAGAGGTTGAGGAAGACCGTGAAGGTAGTAGCGAAGAAACAACCTGTGGTGAGCTGCATCATAGGGAAGGAAGACATGAAGGATGAGGAGATTGCTGAGAACGCGATGGCGGTCTACGAGGCATTGGTCCACAAGCTTCCAGAGGGCAAGAGACAGATAAGGGGGGTTTACATCAAGCTGACCATGGGGCCTCCGGTGAGAGTATGGTAAAGGAATGGAAGGTAAAAAAAGTGGAGGAGATCGCCGGAGAGATCTCTAGGTATAAGTACGTCATGGTGACTGACATGACAGGTATCCCTGCCAAGCAGTTGATGGACATAAGGGAAGGGTTGAGGGATAAGTTGCGAATCGTCATGTCCAAGAAGTCCCTCCTTTCTAGGGCGTTGGAAAAGGCTGGTTATGGTCCCTTGGTCAACGAGTTGAAGGGAAGCCCTGCCCTGTTATTATCGAATGAAGATCCTTTCTCCCTCTCAATCACCTTGGATAAGAAAAAAGTCCCCTCATTCGCGAAGCCAGGGACCATAGCTGAAGAGGACATCTACGTGAGGGCCGGACCGACTGAGTTCGCCCCAGGCCCCATCCTGAGCGAGTTCGGCAAGTTCGGTATAAAGACCAAGATCGAGGGAGGCAAGATAAACATAGTCAAGGATGCCTTGTTGGTCAAGAAAGGAGAGGAAATAAATGAAGAGAAGGCCTCCCTGTTAAAGAAGTTGGGGATAATGCCCGTGAAGTTGGGATTGAAGATAGTTGCCACTCTCTTGGATGGGAAGATTTACAGGGAAGTGCACGTGGACTTGAAGAATTATGAGAAAAAATTGGAGGAAGCCCATTCATGGGCGTTCTCCTTAGCCTTCAATGCCAACATCCTCACCAAGGAGACCTCTGAATTGCTCCTTTCAGAGGCCCTCTCCCAAGCCTTATCTTTGGCTGTGAATGCTAAGATTTATAACGAAGAGAGTTTACCCATACTGTTGAGCTTGGCTAATGCTCATGCATCATCGTTGGGGGTGTGAAAGATGGAATACGTGTATGCGGCGCTGTTGCTCCACAAGGCTGGGAAAGAGATAAACGAGGAGAACGTGAAGAAGGTCATGGAAGCTGCAGGGATTCAAGTGGACGAGGCCAGGGTGAAGTCCTTAGTGGCTGCCCTCAAAGAAGTCAACATAGATGAAGCTATAAGCAAAGGTGTTGCTGTGGCCGCACCGGCTAAGGCAGAGGAGGTCAAGGAGGAAAAGAAGGAAGAAAAGAAGGAGGAAGAGGAAAAGGTGAGCGAGGAAGAGGCTATAAGTGGGCTCAGCGCGCTGTTCGGT
>JAGHCF010000056.1:0-3348 GCA_021160605.1 Nanobdellota archaeon
GAACTAATGGAGAAGGAACTCGAGAAATTCACGAAGAAGGTAGAAGAAGAGGAGGGGAAAGTCCTCGAGTTTCTAGAGAAGGAGTTTGAGAAGTTGCACGGGAAGTTCGTGAAGGAAACCATTAAATTACTGAGGGAAAGGAGGAAGAAGGCGGAAAAGGCTTACTATTTTTGGAAGAGGCTCCTCGGGAGGCTCCAATCAGCGAAGAAGAGGGAAAGGGATGAGAGGTTCCGCGAATGGGTGGAGAAAAAGATGAAAGACTTGAAGTTCTACATGGAAGAGATAGAGGAGATCGTTGAGCTGATCAAGAAGTTTTCGAGCGAGGAGGTCATGGAGAGACTCCTCAGGGAGGACAGGTATTACGAATACTTCAAGAAGAAGGAAAAGTTCCACTTGGATAGGATCAAAGAGAGGATGAGAACTCCTTGAGCTTCCTGATGAGGACGTTCCTCGCCTCTTTCAAGATTTCTTCTGGTTCTAATTGTCCCCAACTTTCCATGTAGAACAGGAACTTGTCTTTTTCTCCATCCACTTTCACGACATCTGGGAAGGTCTCCTCACACGCCTTACAAAGATCACACTTTTCCACGTCTTTCACCGTTAGTTTTTTGTTCTTAACGGAGAACACCTCCTTAGGACAAACCATCGCCACCTTTTCTGGCTTGGTCGGCTGTTTCAAGATAGTTATCTTTGGATATCTCTTGTATGTTATCAGGCAGGGGCTGAACTTAGCGTGTTCCTTCCCTATCCCAAACCTGACCTTCAGCTCCAAGATCACTTCTTGTCCTTCTTCTAAATACACGATTGGCATGTTCTCATAGACCACTTCCACTCCCTTTATGTCCCCGGAGTAAACGTATCCAGGGCCCTTCTTCTTCAGGGAAGCTTTTATCACCGGGGGTTTCTTGGTGTGCAGCTTCAGGTCTGTCTTCAGAGGTATCAATCCTAACCTGTGAGCCAAGATCTCATCGTACATCACCGAACTGTTCTTCACCACCCCTACCTCGTCTATGGCTAGGACCGGAACCTCGCTCATCGCAGCTCTCCTCAGGGCATTGGCCTGGGGCGTTGAGCCCTCAAAGAGGAACCACAACTCGTTCCCATCCTTCCTCAGGATCTCCAGCTTCATACCCTCCTCCCCCTCCTCCCCCCTTTCTTCCTGCATCCGTCGTGAGGGATGGGAGTGACATCTTCTATATAACCTATTCTGAGACCACTCCTGGCAAGCGCCCTTATCGCAGCTTGTGCTCCCGGACCCGGATTCTTCGGCCCGTTATGACCTCCAGGTGCCCTCACCCTTATGTGCACCCCAGTTATCCCCTTTTGCTTGGCGATCTCCGCCACCTTCTTCGCTACCGCCATGGCAGCAGCAGGGCTTGATTCCAACCTATCCGCCTTGACCACATGTCCACCACTCGCTATTGCAATGGTCTCGGCCCCAGTTATGTCGGTTATGTGCACAATCGTATTGTTATAACTAGAGTAGATGTGTGCTATCCCCCATCTCTCCTTCTTTTTAGCCTCCAACCTTCCTCACCCTTATCTTATTCTCCATCGCTCTCGGAACAAGGAAGCTCGGGGAGGTTATAACTTTTTCCCCAACGATCACGTGACCATGAGTTATCAACTGCCTGGCATGCTTTATGGAATTCGCCAGCTTCTTTCTGAACAGCATGGTCTGAAGCCTTCGCTCCATGATGTCTTTTATGGTGAGGCTCAAGACATCATCGAGCTTCGCATCCTTCTCCAAGAATCCAAGCCTGTAGAGGGAGTCCAGTAGCTGTTTTTTCTCCTTCTCCGCCTCTTTGGTCCTAGCCCCTATAAGCCTCCTCGCTTGCGCTCTATACCTCCTCAGGATGGACTCCATCTTCCAGAGTTCCTTCTTGTTCTTGTACCCGTACAATTGTCTCAGCTCCCTTTCTTCCTCCAATCTCTGTTTCTGCCACGGGTGTCTCGGCCCCTTATACTTCTTCTTGGGCTTCTTTGGGTCTCCCATTTTACTTCACTTTCCTCCTCTTGACCCCTACCACCATCTGCCTCCTCTGCTTCCTGAAAGGAGGCCTGGTGTAACCCGACTTCGTCCTTTGTCCCCTCACTGGAAGATGAAGAGCGTGCCTTATCCCCCTATAACTCTTTATCTTCTGCAACCTCTTGATGTCCATGTCTTGGGTTAATTCTAAGTCAGAGGAAACCAAGTGCTTATCTTCCCCAGTAGCGTAATCCTTCCTCCTGTTCAGCAAGAAGGGAGGGATTCCATATTTAATGGGATTGGAAAGAGCTTCCTCTATCTTTTGGATCTCCTTCTCGCTTAACTCCCCCAGTCTCTTCCTCCTATCTATGTTCAAGGCCTTGGCCACCGCATTGGAGAACATGAAGCTCACCCCTTTAATCCCTTTCAAGGCTATGTAGACGGGCTTACTCCCGTCTAGGTCCGTCCCAGCTATCCTAACTATGTGCTTGAATTCCGTCATCAACGTGAAGAAAAATGGAGGGGTTTATAAAGGTTTTCGCCTCAGGTAGACCTCCTTCCACCTCTCGATGTCTTCTTGAGGTATTTTCTCACACCTCTCCCTTACAGACCTCCTTTCCTTGCATTTCCCGGTCCAACAAGAGGGACCGTAGGGGAGCCCAACTCTCCTGAAGATGTCATCCACTATGGTGAATGTCTCTGGTTGGACCGCCCCTTTACACCTCCTGGCCTTGGCGAAATCCTTTAAAGCATCTTCTCCTGCGATGTATATCTCGAAGGGGACCCTTTGGCCCAAGAGCATGGCGTAAGGAGCTAACAACCTATCCTTCTCGTACAACTCCCATTGAAGCATCGCTGCAGAATTACCTAATTCTTCGTACTCTTCCAGGATATTGGGGGGGAACTCTGGAGCTTCCACGAAGGAGGGTTCCCTCAGGGCCTTCGGGAAGTTGAAGCTCCATCTCGCTTGCCTGTTCCTTATCAGTTGATGGAGGGAGAGGATGCTAGCAGAACCATAGCCCTTCAGCGTCTCTAAAAAGTGATTGTAATAAACCCCGTCTCCCCCTTCAAAGGGTTCTTTGAAGAGGCTTAGGGGCTTGGCCGGGGGTTCATCCGTCAAGGGAGCCCCCCATTCCTCTTCCAAGAGAGCTTCCAATCCAGAGATCACTTCATCGAATTCCGGGTTCCTCCTGAACCCATGTTTTTCTCCCTCTTCTTGATGATGCTCAAGGGCGTTCTTCAGCTTGTTTATGTACCTGGGGTTGTATTCTAGAGCCATGTAAACCTTGGCGTTCATGGGGAGCCCCCTCCTGGCTTCCTGGTAGGGGACCCCCTGAGAAATGGTTCTCCCATAGAACTCCGATGCCCTCTCGTAGAGC
>JAGHCF010000022.1:0-3975 GCA_021160605.1 Nanobdellota archaeon
ACCTTCTTGGGAGTGGACAGCATAAAAGAAGTGATACCCTTCCCAATGGTGGCAAGGGGCTTTGATTTAGATCAGTCCCATGCCTGAAAGGACGTCCTCATTGAGTTCCTCGAACTTCTCCAGGATCCTTTCCTTCTCCTTCCCAGTTATTTCCAAGGCCTTCCTCAGCACTTCGCATTTCTCGAAAAACTCTTCCTCCGCCTTTATGAAGAAGAAGTAACCTTCCCTGTCCTCTCCTAAGGATTTGGCGGAGACGTATTCGAAGCCCTTCCTCTTCAACTCCTCATCCTCTTCTAGAGTTTCCTTCTTCTCCACGAAGAACACTTTCATCATGCCTTGAGAAGGGAAGCTCACTTTTTAACTTTTATGAAATCCAGGACCTCCTTCAGCTCTTTTATGTCCCTCCCAAATCTCAAGAACCTCAATCCCAACTTCTTGGCCGGGACTTCATCGTTCTCCGTGTCACCTATTACCAAAATATCCCTGCCAAACTCCTCGATCACCTTCTCGTAGGGCTCCGTGTCGGGCTTCCCCTCTTCCACGTCATCAAAGGTCACCACCAAGTCAAATTCCCACCCGAACTTCTTCAACACCAACTCGACGAACTCTCGGCTGCTCGAGGTCACCAGGGCCACCCTCCCCCTCTTCTTCAGTTCATTTAAGACCTCTGTTGCTCCCCTCATCTCCTCGATTTCGTCGAAATGCTTTAAGGTGTCTTCCCACTTTTCCTTCCAGATCTCCTCTATCTCCTCCTCGCTTAACGAGGGGAATAATTCTTCTATGATGTCCTTCACTGGCCTGCCCATGAGCTCCTTTAATTTCTTCCTCAACCTCTCCTCGTCATCCAAACCCTTTCTCTTAAATACCCTTATAAAAGAGTCTATGTGGACCGGAATGCTGTTTATGAGGGTCCCGTCCAAATCGACTATGAAGTTCATCAAATCAGCAACGTTTTTATTTATTTAAATCTTAACCCTTCCATGGAACTTCCCCTCTGGTTCGTGCTCTCCGTGACCTTGATCTTTTCCTTCACGTGGTTCTACCTCGCCTCTCACACCCTTTCCTTCATAGGCCCGTTTGCTTGGTCCCTTTTGACCTTGATTTTCTTCTTCCCTTGTCTGGTCTTGTGGCTCATTTATCTCAAAATATTGTGACTAATCATAAATTTCCTTGAATATCCCGCAAAAAGCTTAAATTTCTGGGCTTCTTATGGATAAAAAGCGAAGGGGGAGGGTAGAGTTATGACTAGTAACAATTTAAGGAACCTGGTTCTAGAGGTCATTTCTTCCAAGTGGCCTTGTAACGTCACGGAGATCGCTCAGGAGTTAGGCCTCCTTTCTGGAGATGAGAAAAAGGATAGAGTGAAGATAAACCTGATTTTGTATCACCTGAGGAAATTGGGCCACGAGAACAAGGTAGTGATGAAGCGGATAGGGAGGAATTTAGTGGTCTGGCCCAGCGAGGTGGAAAAACTCAGGACGTTGAAGGAGTTGATGGAGGGGATATGAATGGCCATACCTTCTCTATTCAAGAAGCTCCTCTTCTCTAAACAGTTCAAGTACGAGAAGGGGAGGTTCTACTTGATGACAGAAGTCCCTGGGGTGATCCTCCCCTTGGACGTGTGGGTGAAACTTCAGAAATCTCTCATGGATGTGGATAAGGATGAAGCGATCAAGATCATCTCCAAGATAGCTTTTGAACAGGGAGAGAATGCGGGGAAGAGGTATAAGATGAGGGTGACCAGTTCTTTCAAGGGGCTCCTGAAGTTCTCTAAGGAACTCTCCGAGGTCCTCGGCATGGGAGTCATAACTTACCTGAAGGGAAGCGGTTCCGAAGTTATCTTTAACATCTCCCCTTCCCCCTTCGCTGAGAGGTTCGTTGAACTCTACGGAAGGACCAAGGAACCGGTTTGTTACTACCTCTCCAACATCGCGGCTGGTGCCTTCAGCGGCTTCACTGGCAAGCGTTGGGTGGCAGAAGAGGTTAAGTGCGTGGCGAAGGGAGACCTCTACTGCCAAGTCATCTTAAGGGTGAAAAGATGAAGTCGAGGAAGGAGCTGGAAAGGACGATTGATAAGAGGATAAGGTGGGTGGTGGAGTACGCTTATAGGCATTCTCCTTACTATCACAAGTTGTTCAAGGAAAGGGGTCTCACCCCTTCTGACATAAAGGGGAGAGAAGACCTGAAGAAGATACCCATCACCACGAAGAAGGAGCTCATAGAAGGCCAACCACCGAAGGGAGATTTCTCCTTCTTCTCCAGAGACCCGAAGAACAGGAAGATATTTCGCTTTTACACTTCAGGGACTAAAGGTTTGCCGAAGATACTCGCCCTTTCGGAGCAGGAGTTGGACTTGGTCATAGAAATATCTAAGAGAGCGTTCGAGATGGCAGGGATCAGGAGAGGGGATGTGGTGCTCAACTGCTACCCCATCGGGATAAATGCTTCTGGGATGCTCACGGTCTTGACTTTCGCCAGCATGGGGGTGGAGCAAATTTCGGCCGGGGTGTCCCCCTTTCCTCCTAAACTAAGCCTCATCAAGACCCACAAGCCGAGGGCCATGACCGCCCTCACTTCTTATGCGGACAGATTAGCAAGGGAAATATCCCTTCAGGGGGTAGACCCATCGACATTAGGTATAGAGATCATCGTGGTGGCCGGGGAGGCCTCCACGAGGAAGAAGAGGGAGAGGATAGCGGAGGAATTCAACGCAGAGGTTTACAATCTGTACGGAACCACGGAGGGCAGGATGCCCCTAGCCATGGAGTGTTCGGAGCATAACCTACACGTGATGGAGGACGGAAACTACTTGATGCTCTACGACCCCAAGACAGGGGATTTCATAGAGAACGAAGGGGAGAAAGGAGTGGACGTCATGACCACATTGAACTACGTGGGGAAGGGGCTTGGGACACCCTTGATAAACTACAGTCATGGGGATACGTTCGAGTTCATATCAGACAAGTGCGGGTGCGGGAGCATCTTCAGAGTGATATCAGATGTGTGGAGGGCGGACGATGCGATAGTGATAAGCGGGGCCAAGATAGATCCAGCGGAAATAGAAGCGGTCCTTCACGAGCCCGGGAATTTTAAGAAATTGACCGGAGAGTGGGAGATGTTGGTGGATTTCGACGAGGAGGAGAGGGTATATGACTTATTACTCAGGATTGAGGCGAGGGGAAAGCCAGAGGAGGAATTAGGGGAGAAGGTCAAGAGGGAGTTGATGGAGCTGAACTACCCGCTAGCGAATGAGACATCCATGGGAAGGATCCGTTTTAGGGTAGAGGTGGTCGGCAGGGGAGGGCTAGAACTTTACAAGGTGCCTGGAAAGCCTAAGAGGATATCCGACAAGAGGAAGTCATAACTTCCTGTAGACGTTGCTGAATCCATCTAGGTGTATGTTTAAATCTCTCCTCGGCCTTATCCTCCTAGCGAAGTCATTTTCTAATTGAGTCCACAGGATGTCGTCCCCGAATCTAGTTATCCTCAACCTTCCTTCCTCTCCATATGGGACCAATTCTCCGTCCTCGTCGACGACGTCCACCTTGACCAGGGGGTTGGGATAATAGTTTAAGTTGTTGCTCCCATCATCGAAATGGAAGCAGGGACCCAGCAAGAAATGGCCATACCAGCCCACGACCTTCAGCCCGAACTCTCTTTTCAGGCCAGCTAATACTTCGGGAGACATCTCCATCCCACCAAAGACCATGGCCCTTAGATCCATCTTCTCAAATAATCCCCTTTCCTGGAGGAGGGGGATGATGAAGGGGACCACGACTATTCCACCTATCTCCTCCTCGGAAACGATCTCCTCCACCCGCTCCAACATGGGGTCAAAGTGTCTCATGACCTCTTCCCTCTTCCCTTCCATCAACTTCCTCTTCAACCCTCTTGTCTCCACGGGGATGAAGAAGGCCTTACCTCCCCTTTCCTCCACCACTTTTTCCAGGTGTACCCTGTACAGCCCTTCTGGTC
>JAGHCF010000058.1:0-9212 GCA_021160605.1 Nanobdellota archaeon
CTGAAGAAGAGCTTCTTCTCGTGCTCCAGCATATTGGAAAGGTTATAAGTCGCTCTGTCCTTCTTGGAAGACAACAGGGCGTGAGTCACCACCTTCCTCTCCCTGGTGAGCATGATGTCATCTATCACCTTCAGGGCGTTCCTCAGCTCTTCCCTGATCCTCTCGTTCATCTCCTTCACGAAGGGGTCTTCTCCTTCTTTTATCATGGACTTTTTCTCCCTTATGAATTCCTTCACCTTCTCCAGGAAGTCCCCTCCAAGATCCTGGAGGGCGTGGCTCTCCCTCTCCAACCTCTGAAATTTCCTCAGTTCCGAATACGTGATCATCTCGATTTTCTATACCTTCTCCTGCTTTTAAAACTGTACGTTACAGGATTTTTTATGCCCTTACAGAGAGGATCTGGCTGACACACACCTATGTCCAAGTAATAATTCCTGTTGTCGCAGTTCGGAGGGAGGTAAATGGGGTTCTTCTTGTGCCACTTTAACTGGGAAGCTATGTAGTTCTCCCTCAAGGGTTCCTTGTTCCTCTTGTTCCACTCGTAGAGCTCCTTCTCTATGGAATCGAAGTCCCAGCCCAAGGACCTCAAGAAGTTTATCAAGATGAAGACACTCCTCTTCCTCCCGTCCTCCAACCCCTTCAGGATGTTCTTTATACACGGGGGAAAAAATTGTTTAGGGATGGCTCTTTTAGGGATCGATCTCGCCAAGCTCACCTCTCTCTCCTTCATGACCTCATACTCGTATGCTTGGATGAAGAGTTGCTTCGCCTCCCCAGGCTTCCCTCCCTCCATGAAACCTTCCTCGACCACCACATTCTCGAGCCTCGCTTGTTCCAACTCAAACTTCATCACGTTCTTCACGGGGATGCTCACGAGCCAAGACTTCTCGTTCAGAGAATAAGGCATCCTGAAGAGGTGCCTGCTCGAGATAGCCACGCTGTCTATTGAGATGAGGGAGTATGGGTCAAATTCTTCCTCCTTAACCAAATCCTCGTACTTCTTCCCACTCCTCCTCATGAGTTCCTCGAAGCCAAAGGAGTCCAGCAATTCGTCCGAGAGCTTATTCCTTATCATGTCCATCAAGTACTGGGATATCTTGATGGCTGCCTCAGGGAAGAGCCTGCTTGTGGGTATTCCATTAACCTCTTTCGGAAAGGTCTCGTAGGGTACTATGATGTGCCATCCCGTTCTCCCTGAGAACTTCACGAAGTAATGCCTCACCTCATGAAACTTAAGGGCTTTTATGAGGAGTCTCGCGCATATCTTCCCGAATTCTAGAAAATTGGTGTCCACGTCCAAGACCAGGTCCCACCCAGTCCTCAGCTTGTCCATCTCCTCCTTCCTCATCCCTGGGGTGAGCATCATGGGGTTTATCCACCTCTCCTCGCTCATGTGAAAGCTCACTGCTCCCTCTCTCACCCACTTCTCCAATTCCTTCTCGTACTTCAAGGTCTGAGGTCTCTTCCCAAACCCCCCATCCTTATACCTTGGAACAACTTCCCTGTGCTCCGCTAATCTCAACATTTCTTCCCTTATGTCTTTCCTGTGGTAATACTCAAGGATCTGAGCGATGTTCATGGAGGATAATCGAAGGGCCACCTGTTGTGTTTATCTGAGTGAAATATCTTTTCTATGAGCTCGGCCACAGAATTCACGAGCTCGTCGTAATACCTTCTTGGAATGCTCTCTGGTAAGATCTCAGGGACTTCATTGAAGGCATCTATGAGGTAAACTTGATTATTTTGATCGATCATCCACTCCACGGAGTTAAGGTCGTAATCCAAGACCTCATTTAACCTCTTGGTCCACTCCTCTATCTTCGGGAGTAGGTCCTTGATCTGGGAATAATCATCTTCTAAATACCTTCGAGAGGAGGGGTCATACCTGACTAAGATCACCTTCTCGTGCCCGATGGAATAGGCCCTGTACATGAGTTTGGGCTCTATCTTCTCCTGGACCAGAATAGTGTATTCGTCCCTCAAGCTCCTGTAGAGTTTATCCAACTCCTCTGGGGTATTCACCTCATAAACATCCTTCCAAGCGTACCCATCATGGGGTTTCATAACAAGGGGGAACTTCAATTCGGGGAGAATGTCCTTGACGTCGGTGAGGACTATCTCTTGGGACATGTCGTACTCCACGTTCTCTTTCGGGAGGACCAAGGTTTTGGGGTAGGGGATCCCCAGGCTTTGACATAGATTCAACTCTATGAGCTTGTCATCGCAGATGTTAGAAAAGGGGTTGTTTATGACATAGGTGCCATTTAAGGAAAGCACCTTCATGATGGCCCTCAGGAACTCGTCGTACATGCTCTGTCTATCAAAGATCACTCTGTAATCGCTTTTGGTAGGAATTCTCTGATACCCAAACCAAACATATTCAACCTGATACCCCTTCTCCTTCAGCTTGTTGAGCACATCTCTGGAAAAGACCTCCTTCTTATCATCTAGAATACCAATCTTCATGTTTAAACCTCGGGAGGAGGGATTATAAAAATCATTCGCTCTCTATCCTAGGAGCGAGGATGAATACGAGGTCTATCTTATCGAGAGCCTTGTATTCCAGTTGCAGGGGATAGTCCGTACTAAACCTCATGATCAAACTATCCGCCAAAGAGGAAGCCTTCATCATCTTCCCCAAGTAGTCCAGGCTGTACTTGGCTCTGCCTTCGCCCTCCATGGAAATAAGGCCTGGCGTATCTTTATTGAGTTCCATTGAGAACTCTTGGGAATCCCCAGAAGCCCTTATGAGGAAAGTGTTTCCGCTCAACTCCAAGGTGACGGCATCCGAGACCATGCTTGCGTCTTTCATGGCGTCTTTGAGGACCTCCACGTCTAGCTCCACCTTACATTTAAACTCTAGTTCTGGGACCTTCTGAGATTCACCTAAAGGCTCTATCAAAGGAAGGGAAAAGCTCCTTATCGCGTTCCCCTTGAAGGTTATCTTCAACCTGTTTTCCTCCAGGGTCAGTTCCATTTTATCGGTTGTCTTCGCTCTCCTCAACACCTTCATGAAATCCTCAAGATTAAGGGTCAAGCTCTCGCCATTAACCTCATAAACATCAAAGACCGAGTTGAAGATCGTGAGGATGACCATGGAAACGCCAGCAGGATCCATTGCTCTGAACCTTATGGCGTCCTTTTCTAATACGAAAGAACCCTCGGTTATGAGCTCACCGACCGACTCTATAGCGTTCTTGATTATGCTCGGATTTGACGTGACTAGCCTCATAAGCTAATTAGACGGACGTCGTGTTTAAATCTTTTTCCTCAATAAGCCATGAGCCTGCTTACCAGGATGAAGAAGAGGCCTAAGAGGATGAGGATGATCTCAAGCGTCAAGGAGAAACCGGCCACGTTGAAGCTCATGTCTGGGAGAGAAAAGGGGAGGGAAAGCATCCCCGCCTTGTTGGCGTAGGAAGCTCCACCAATCAGGAGGATGAGTAAGCCAAGGAGGAGGAACTTTGTCCTCCCGCCCATCATGAACTGGGCCTTCATGCTTAGTTATCACCTTTCTCTCTTTTTAACTTTTCCCTGAGCTTCATGTATTCTCTGTATAACTCCATGTCCAATCCTCGCATGGATTGCACTAAGTAAGACCTTATCTCTCCTTCCCCTATCACAGATCCTATCACCCGTATTGGTTCTCCAGGCCGGATGGACTCGAGGACTTCATCGTTGGGAACTAAGATGGTGGCCTGTCCCGTCCCGTCATCCAGGATGATGTAACCCGTTTCGCTCTTAGAGACCACTAGACCCACTACGGAGACTTTTTCCCCCTCTCGCATGTCCTTTATGAATCTGGGCCTCGCGTGTTCCATAGTTTCCAAATATGTTCTTCCCCTTTAAAAATCAGTGATATTCCCTCCATACGTGGCCGCACTTCTTGCACTTATAGAACCTTGTAGGAGGTTCGTCGCTAGCCCTCGTCTGTTCTATCCAGAAATAGGCCCTCTTATGACCACACTTTGGACATTCTTCCTCGACTGTAGGCAAGGTAGGCTTTCTCTCGCCGATCAGGGTTATCTTGCTCTTCTGGGTGCTCTTCTCCACCAATTTTCCAGAGAGGTTGTAGTAGGCCTTGCATCTCCTGCAGTAGAACAGTTTCTTCCCTTTTTTCTCCTTTGGGATCAACAGCGAACCGCACTTCTCGCAAAACATCTGGAGAAGATGCTTCTTTTCCCTATTTAAACTTTTCCTTCGAGAGGGATTTACCTCGGGTTAACTCATTCTTCTCAAGTGTTTGAAGTGGTAGAACCACGCGAACCAAAGGAACCACAGTAGCCACGAATAGTCGCCTGTCTTAAACGCGTTAAATCCCAAAAATCCGAGGAATCCCAGGAACCCCTTTATCCATCCTTTCATTTCCCATCACTCAGGTCCAAAGCTCCTCGTGCATCCCTCCACAATTTGTAAAGAGCGTAGAAGGGATAGAAGGCAGCGAAGAGGTAGGGTACCAAAAGAGGGCTGAAAAGCGAGGATCAGAACTGTTCAAATCATAGCTCCTGAACCAGTTGTAAGCGCCTTCTAGGAGAGAACTCAACCCTATGAAGCCCATCACCCCAGTCTCACAATAAGTGCTCTTCCTCCCCAGCAACTTCGAGACATATTTGTCCACGAACTTCGAGAGGAGATAGGCTGACAAGATGGAAGGTAAGTAGAAGCCCAGGTATTCGAGGACTAACCCTCTTTCAATTCCGAACCTCGTCACCAACTTCCTCGCGAGTTCATTCCCTTCACTCCAAATCGCGTCCTCATGACGATGCATGTAAAGGGCGGTCGTGGAGAGGTCCGCTAGGGAAGAGGCCAAGGCGAACTCGAGGCTTTTCGGTCTCTCCCTTGAGTTCATGAGTTAAGAAGTGAAAAGAAACTTAATAAAATTTATCCCCTTTTTCCTAAATATGAGGGTCGCTTTTCCAACTGAGGACGGAAGGAGGATCTCGGAGCATTTCGGCAGGTCCAAGTACTTCCTAATCTATGACACGGAAACAAAGGAGAAGAAGTTGGTGGGAAATCCCCATGGAGAGGGACCCAACGTCGTAGGACACGCGAAGCTCCTTAATCTCCTATTGAGGGAGGAAGTCTCAAAGGTCATCTGCTGGAACATTGGGGTGAGGATGAGAGAGGACTTGAAGAAGGTGGGGATAAAAGTGGAATTCACCGACGAGTTGGACATCTCTAGATGCCTAAGAGGTAAAACATAAGAGTCCTAGGAAGGCCCAATAAAGGGATCCTGAAGGCTACCTTTCCAACTATCTGCTCCTGGGTTATGTTCCTCTCTATGGGCAATATCTCGGGGTTAGCGTCCCCCTTGGTGGTGTAGTAGCACTCCTCCTCGCAATCGACCTTTACCACCCTGTGGACCAAACTATAACTTAAACCACGAGGATAAAACACTATGACATCCCCGACCTCGATGTCACGGGCAGGGACCACGATGACGGCGTCGCCGACGTTTAACCCATTTGGGAAGGGAAAGTCCTCGACGCTCATGTTCCTCTCGGAGAACCACCGGTAGTAGGTGTATTCTATGCCATTACCGTGTTCCATGCTGGGCGAGAGGACCGCAACTATATCCTTCCATCCCATCAAAATCAGGAAGCCAGGATAAATTATGAATTTCAAGGCGATGAAGGAGAGGGCGAAGAAGGCCACATAGCTCGGTATGCTTTCCTCTTTGAACAGGAACTCATATATCCTCTTCAGGTTCACCTTTTACATAAACATGGGGCATAATTTAAGCTCTTCCATGGCTCTCCCCGAGCACTATCCCCGAAGCGATGATGTGTGCCACCCTCAGAGGTTCTGGCATGTTCCCCCTCTTAGTACTTTTCCTTATGACTTGCTTCGCAATTTCCGGCTCCACACCGTAGCATTGAAAGAAGATCTTGCCACACTTCCTGACCTCCCCCGCCTTCCTCAAGATCTCCATCCTTTTCTCGCCATCCTTAAACCTACGGAGGGCTCTCTCTATGGCTCTCATGTCAGGCCTCCTCCTTATCACCACGATGACTGGGATCTTCAACGCTCGGTACAATTCTTCGACGTCTACTACATTGAATCCTCCAAGGGCTATGCCATCCAGCATGATGAACCTTATCTGATGTCTCTGATTGCTTCCCTTCACCATCTTTACTAACTTCTCGGTCGCATCGTTTCCATCACACTCCACCTTGGTGGACAGCAAGCCGTCCAAGGAGTCCTTTCCCCTGAAAACAACGCCGACGACAAGAACCTCTTCTCCGGGCTTGAACTTATCGAATGGTCCGTCATCTACGCCTAAGATCCTCACCTCTGGTTTTACAACTTTAATGCTTCCCATTCCCTAATTAATTCCTTGATCGCCTTTTTTATAACTGTCCTTGGGCTTCCTTTTTTTACCCTCACCAGGAACACGACGAAATCGTCCAGTGGGTGTTCCTTCCTGTAAGCGACGAAATCCGCTTTCTCAGCAAGTTTCTCTCTCAACATGTTCATGAGGGTATGGTCTTCCCCATAGATCTTGAGCTTAAGCTCATCCTTATCTTCCTTGAGAACCTCGATTCTCATGGGAACCTCAGAGCATCCCATTTTAAAAATCTTTACCCGCTTCTCGGGTAGACCCTCACGCCTTTCTGGGTTATCTTGAAGGGAAATAGCCCCTTCTTGTGATTGGTTCGCCTCATCTTCACTACTTGGAGTGTTCGGTCGAACTCCCCTCCCAGCCCTCCGAAGTGAAGGACTATCAAACCATCCGCTATGAATTCCTCCACGCCAAACCTAGAGTATCCCTTCTCCGCTGGGATCTCTGAGGTGAAGATGGCAGTGCATCCTGCATTCTTCACTTCCCTCGAAAGCTCCCAAATGCGCTTCCTGAACTCATATTTGTTCTCCAAGTAAAAGCCTAATCCAGAGATGGAGTCTATCACCAATCTCTTCACGTTGTGGAGCTTCAGGAGGCTAGTGAGTTCCTCTTTGAACTTATCATATTCGAAGGGGGAGTAGTGTTTTATCACCAATTTCTTCTTCTTTATCAAGTCCTCAAGGTCCCATCCAAAATTTCTTGCATCTCTTATCAAATCGTCTTCCGTTTCCTCGAAGGAGATATACAAGCCGTTTTCGCCCTTCGTCGCTCCATGGTACAAGAATTGTAAGCAGAAAGTGGTCTTTCCTGTCCCAGGCCCCCCTGAGAGAAGGATGATGCTGCTCACCTCGAACCCGCCGCCCACCAGTTGATCTAGGCCAGGGATACCCGTGCTTATGCGAATGGACATAGGGAGATTAAAGCTTGAAACATTTAAAAAACTACTGGGGGTTATTAAAACATGAAGCTTACTCCTTTTGGGTGTGGAGACGAGATCTGGGAGGACCCAAAAGAAGCTGTGGAAAAGTTCTTGAGATCCGAAGGAGAAAGGGACGAGAACTATATTAAAGTAGGTGAGAAATTGATGGGAAAAGAGAAGTTCAGAAGATTCCTACACGAATTCTTCCTTGAGTTCACCAAGAAAAAATTGAGAGAGGCGTATACGCCTGATTCGTTGATCTCTCACCTGGTGAGTTCAATAGAAGAGATCGATAAGATGCTCAACACGCTATACGAAAGGTTGAGGGAGATCTATGGGCTCATGAGACCCAGGGATGTTAGGAGTGTAGAGAGTATGGAGAAGCTCCTCAAGATGGCGAAGAGGGCTAAAGGACCGGATGATTTGGGATCAAGAGTTGACCCGAGAGTTATCAATTATTACGTCGGTCTCATGGAAGAGCTAATGAGGGTGAGGACAAAGATCGTGAAAGAAATAGATGAACTGATGGGGGAGAGAGCTCCAAATTTGAAGACACTCGCCGGTGCCTTGTTAGGGGCAAAGTTGATTTCTTTGTCGGGCTCCTTGGAAAATCTGGCAAAACTCCCGAGCTCGACCATCCAACTTTTAGGGGCTGAAAGAGCGTTGTTCAGGCACTTAACGAGAGGAGCAAAACCACCAAAACATGGAATCCTCATCCAACACCCACTAGTAGCGAGGGCAAAGAAAAAAGGAAAGGCTGCGAGGAGCTTAGCGGCTAAGATAGCGATAGCCGCGAAGGTAGATTACTTCGGCGGGGAGTTCGTTGGAGATAAGTTGTTAGAAGAGTTGGAGGGAAAGGAGTATGTTTGAGGGCGTTTACAAGTTCGGGAAGCACTTGTTCACCCTCAACCTATCCCCTGGGTTCAGGGTCTACGGCGAGAAGCTCGTGAAGAAGGGAGGAAAGGAATACAGGCAGTGGAACCCTTACAGGAGCAAGTTGTGTGCTGCCATCCTGAAGGGGATCAAGGAGATAGGGATAAAACCAAGTGATAAGGTGTTGTACCTGGGAGCGGCAAGTGGAACCACAGCATCCCACGTCTCAGATATAGTTGGAAAGAACGGTTACGTGTTCTGTTTGGACATCGCACCCAGGGTCGTGAGGGACTTGGTGATGGTTTGTGAAAAGAGGGAAAACATGTTCCCCCTTCTAGCTGATGCGAACAAGGTGGAAGAATACGAGAACTTGATACCTCAATGCGACGTCATTTATCAGGACATCGCTGCCCCCAATCAAGTGGAGATCCTCTTGAAGAACTTGAAGTTCTTGAAGAAAGGAGGATATGTATTGCTCGCTGTCAAAGCAAGGAGCATAGACGTGACCAAGAAACCGAAGGACATATTTAAAGAGGTGGAAAGGGAATTGAGGGAGCACATGAGCATCATCGATAAGAAAAGGTTAGAGCCCTTCGAGAAAGACCACATGTTCTACGTGATGAGGTTTTAGAAAAGATTTTTAATTGGAACGTTCTAATAAAAGAGTATGAAATACGAAAAGCCGACTGATGTGGAAAAGCTTTACATTCTCGCCATCGTCGTCATGGGTATCTGTGGGCTGGCTCTGTTCTATGCTGCCATAAACATGCCCACCATCGAGGGTCCATGGCAGACCATAACAGCGGTGATGAGCTGGATAAACGTCATGGTGCTCTTGGTGTTGGGAGCGGAGCTTGAGGGCATAAGGGAAAGGATGAAGAGGAAGTGAGGCCTTTTCCCTTTCTGAATTTTTAGGGGATTGGCTAGTCTTCCAGGGTAAACTTTTTAAAAGAACCAAAAGTTCTTTAATTTAGCCAATTTTCTGAGAAGGGGGTGCTCAAATATGAACGGGGAAAAGATAACACAACCGATTTTGATACTTCCCGAGAACTACTCTAGGATCATCGGGAAAGACGC
>JAGHCF010000052.1:0-9197 GCA_021160605.1 Nanobdellota archaeon
CCACTACTTCCTTACAATCACCTTCATATATTTTCAGCTCGACGCGGTTTAACTTGGCATTCTCCCTCAAGTACTTGACCGCCCACGGATTTATGTCTATGGCTATCACCTCGGCTTTTTTAGCGATGGGTATGGAGAAGGGGCCCACACCAGCGAACATATCCAAGACCTTCTCTCCTTCTCTCACTTGTTCTATCACCCTCTTTCTCTCGCTCTGCATCCTCGGGGTGAAGAAGACCTTCGAGACGTCTAGTTTGAACAGACAATTATTCTCTTTATGAATCGTTTCGGTTCCGTCCCCCCATATGACCTCTATCCTCGGGATCCTCTCTTCGTTTTCTATCTTTCCGATCTTGTTGCACACGGACTTCACGCGCTTGTGGATCTTGACGATGGCCTCTGCCACGACCTCTTTTTTCTCAAAATCTTCCGGAAGTTGGACGATGGCTATATCCCCCACTAAATCGAACCCCCTGTGAACTAGTTCGAGCTCTTCCTCGCTCAATTTTCCCTTCAAAAGTTCTTTTAACTCCATGAACTATTCCCAATACTTTGACCCTAAAAGCCTTTTTCTCAGCTTCGTATCCACGATAGGCCAGATGACGTCGGATTTTATCACAGCCTCGTTGTTCACCCTCACGAAGGGCCATATCCTAGAATGAGAAAGTATCCTAGCGTCCTCGCCTATCTCGCTCCCGAATCCTATGATGCTGAAATCCTCTATCCTCGCATCATCCCCTATCTTCACTTCCCCATCTATCACGCAGTTCAACGTCCTCACGTATTCTCCCACTTCCACCCTCTCGAACACGATGGAACCTTCTATCATGCTCCCTTCCCCTATCTTCGAATCGTGCATGATGTGGGTATAAGGACCGATTATGGCGTTCTTACCTATCTCGACGTTCTCCTCTATGATGGCGGGCCCCTTTATCCTGACACCTTCCTCTATTCTTACATCATCCTTGATCACGATCCCATTTCCCACCAACTTCGCGTTCACCTCCGCCTCCTTGCTCACATTCCCCCTCACGTAATTCATGGCTATCTTGTTGGTCTCTATGTATGTCTTGGGTTTCCCTATATCCCCCCAATGTCCCTTGAATTCCGTCCCCATCAAGAACAAACGATCGGCATAATGTTGCCACAGCTCCCCAGGAATATCCGGTCTCAGACCCATCCTTATCCTGCTCTCTATGTATTCCGGCAGGTACTTCTCCAAGAACTCCTTGTTAATGGCATAAACCATGGTGCTCGCCAACCTGCTCTTTGCCTCCTCCACTTTTGGCTTCTCTTGGAACCCCACTATCCTGTCCCCTTCCAAGACAGCAATCCCATAATATTTCACCAGACTTTTGTCCTCCAGCCAGAAGAGGGCTATGTTAGCGTGGGGCTTCTTCTCCTGATAGTTCTTGACGAACTCCTTCATGTCTAGTCCATATAACCAATTGTCACCTCCAACCACCACATAATCATCCATTCCGACCTGGTTCACCGCATAATGTATCGCCCTTATCGCCCCCAATTTATCAGAATCGTAATTGGTGGGCTCGAAGACGAACTTATATCCCTTCAAGAAGTCCTTCATCTTCTTCTGCTTCTCGTTCGCGGATATGACGATCTCGTCCACGACGCCTTTTAGCAAATCGATGATGTAAGTTATGTTAGCCTTCCCCCCTACAGGGAGCAATGCCTTCGGCGTCCTGAGCGTGAGAGGCTCGAGCCTCGTTCCATATCCTCCCACCAAGATCAGACCCTTCATTTTAGTAGCTTCAAGAACTCCTTCTTCAGTTGCTCGAACCTTTTCTTGCTCTTGGCCTCGATGGTGAGCCTTATCACGGGCTCCGTGTTACTCGGTCTTACGAGGACCCAAGCATCTTCAAATTCTACTTTTATACCATCCGTCAAGTTCAGTTCGTACTCCTTCTCCAATCTCTTCTTCAATTTCTCCATGGTCTTCTTCCTGTCCCTCACCTTGAACTTGAACCTCTTTTTGTAATACTTTGGGAGCTTCTTCCTGAAGGAGGAAAGGGACACGTCCAACTCACTCGCAAGGGCGAAGCTGACGAGAACACCATCATCAAAATAAGAATACTTAGTGATGATGAAGTGGCCAGAGCTTTCCACTCCCATATCTGCCCTCTTCTCCCTGCAGGCCCTCGTGACGTACGGATGGCCCACGGGGACCCTATAAACTTCGGCGTCCGGTAAAGCCTCCTCCAAGAGCATGGAGCAATCTATGTTCGCCACTATCCTGGGAGCATGTATTTCTCTTGCCAAGTAAACTGCCACTTCCTCTGGAGACAAGAACTTTCCCTCATCATCGAGGAAGACGACCCTGTCCCCATCACCATCATAAGCCACTCCGAGGTCCTTCCCTTTCACAGCCCTCTTCAGCTTCCTCAACGCCTCTGGAATGGGTTCGGGATTCCTGACCTTCAGGTAAGGGTCTGGCTCTTCATGGAGGAAACCCACATGCTCGCATATCTTCTTCCACACGTCCGGAACGTACAACGTGGTCGCACCTCCCCCGAAATCGACGACCACCTTTTTATCTGACTTGAAGTTCTCGAGCACGAAGTCCATGTATTCCTCACTTTTATCTATGTTCCATACCTTTCCTTTCTTCCTTGGTTTCGCCTTTTCGAACCACTCGTAGACCTCTTGAAGTTCCTCGACGGAAAAACCCGTACCATCCGGGTGATAGAACTTCAGGCCATTGAAATTATAAGGAAGGTGAGAAGCTGTTATGTACAAACATTCCCTCCCTGCCTTGAAGGCGTTGAACCAAGCCAGCCCAAAGTGGGAGGGAGGGGCCACTAACACATCAACACCGTTTTGAGTCAAACCACCTATCAACGCGTTTTGCAGGGGTTCCCCGCTAGGCCTCAAATCCCGAGAGACAACAACCCTTTTCCACTTCACCCCAACAGCGATCCCTATCTTTTCCATCACCTTCTCATTAAGTTCTTTCGGGTATTTCCCTCGAATGTCATATCTTAAAAATATCATACTTCAATCCACCTCCCCGGGAAGACGTAACCGTAGACCTTACATTCTTCAACGAACTCTGGTATGACCTCCCTCTCGAAACTCCCCTTACACCTCTCCACGACCTCGGGTTCTATGAGGAAAACACCTGTGCTCACTATGTTAGAGACGACTTCTTTCGGCTTCTCAACGAACTTCACTACTTTGTTGCCCTCCAGCAAGACGTTTCCATACTTCTTTGCCTTTGGCAAAGATTTCAAGGCGATGGTTATCATCGCCCCACTCTTCTTGTGAAATTGATAGAACTTCTCCAAATCTATCTCGGCGTAGTTGTCCCCATACATCACCAAGCACGTCTCATCTATGAAGTACTTGGCGTTGCCTATCGCTCCTCCAGTCCCCAGAGGTTTCTCCTCCTCAACGTAACTCAAATTCATCCCAAACATCCTTCCGTCCCCGAATTTCTCCTTTATCCTCCTCCCCTTCTTATCAAGGGCTATGAGCACTTTTTCCACACCGTACTTCTTCAACAAGGAGAGGTTCCACTCGAGGATACTCTTTCCATCCACCTCCCTTAAACATCTCTCTCCCCCGCTCCCACCAGCCAACACGATGGCCTTTTCCGGTCTCTCCATCAGAACTTTCCTCAAGATCTCTTCGACCGCCCTACTCTTATTCGGCCCCAACTTCCTGAGAAGTTCCTCATCAATGGTTATAGTGATGCGCTTTTTCATACTTCGTATGAAGAAGTATGAATTTATAAACTTTCAGCTTATTATTCGTTTTATTACTTGAGAAATTACTTCATAATCTTCTTCATCGAGACCATTTAGAAAGTAAAGGACGAGTAACATTAGGACAAGGGAAAAAATAGGGACAATAAATATGGAAAGAGTCGTCGGAAGCAACAAGCTTATTAACTTTCCGGTTATTCCCGTAAGACCCCCTGCCAAAGTCGCTTTTATGAGATAATCGCGCCCTACTTCTACTTCGTACTTTTTAACCTTACTGATAAGGGCGTAAGAAATAACTGCCACCATCACAGAAACTAAATAACTCAAACTCGCACCCACTACACCAAAAGCAGAGATCAAGAAGTAACAGGAGAGTAAAGCAATCATAGATTGAAGTATCCCAACCACCATTACGACCCTTGTTTTCTTCCTCCCCAAGAAATAAGAATTGTAGGCCCTAAAACTTGAACTTATGTAGAAAGCCACCGCCAGTATTATCAGAGGGATAGAAGCCGGAATATACTCTTCTGAGTAAACGATGTTCACTATTTCACTGCTGAATGTTACGATATTTACTAAGAGGAAAGCACCCAGATAACTCGAGTACTTAGTGATTTTCTGAGTTATCTTACTTACGAGTTTTCCATCCTTAATTCCAATCATCCTTTGAAGCCCGACGTCAGAGATAGGAATGGTGAGCATGGATATGAGGCTCGCCACCTTGAAGGCAGCGGAGTAATATCCAACTAATGTGCCCCCGTACAGACCGAGGACAATGACAAAAACCTGAGAAGTAAAAAAAGAAAAAATTGAGAAGAGGTAAAGTGGGAGGCTATAATACAGGATTTCTTTTAACATTTCGCTATCTAATGCTAGCTCTAAGAAATCCTTCCCGAAGAACATCCCAAGAGCCATCACCAATAACCAATCCACCATCCTGCCAACTATGGCTCCCATCAATCCGAACCCAAGCAAGACGAAAAACACAATTAAAAGTCGCAAGGCATTGAATAAGATATTTAGGAGGGCACTTTCACTAAAACGTCCAAGCCCTTTAAAAAAACCTACGAATACATTAAACAAGTTCAAGAAAAGCACTTCAAATGAGAAAAGTTTTACCAGGAGAGAGAGGTTTGGAATCTCATAAGTAGTTTCTAGGTAAGGCGAAGTCAGCCACAGAGCTAGGATTCCAAGTGAAGAGACTAGTGTAGAAAAACATACTGATGTCCCTAACAACCTTTCTTTTCGTGAGGCATAGTAAAACGAAGAAAAGCTCAAGCCGAAAGACAAAAATGCGGCGACGCTCGACGTAATGGAGATCAACAGATTGTATATACCGTATTTTTCTGGCCCTAATAACCTAGCTAAGAAGACCGTTACTATAAAACCCATGAGAAGCCCAAATACTTGGCCTAAAGTTAGAAACCCGAAGTCCTTGAGAGATCTCTGCATGTTTTTAACTACTCTTTTTCTTTGATAAGAGTTTTGTCTAATTTATGAAACAAAAAGAAATAAATTTGAATCTAGATTTGAAAAACAAACAATGTACTTCGGTAATTTGGAAATACCAACCAAACTTTCAAAGCTTACTAGAAGCAAGTATGACCCACGCATTATTCTTAACTTGTTTATTTACAGATATAGTCTTCTTTTTTCTAGCTTCTTGAAAAAAAGGTGGGGCCCTCAAGATAAAGTAGTGGAGGTAAAACATCCTTTCTTAAGACGCATGTTCAAATTCAAAGTGTCAGGAAAAGACAAAGGTTTTAGTTTTGAATTTTACATAACAAGAGGCTTAAGAGAGCCACTTTTTCAATTTATGTTTACAAAAATGCTAAACAAGAAAGATATCCTTTTTGACATAGGAGCCAATCTAGGGATTTACTCGGTACTTGCTTCTTTCAAATGTAAGAAGGTTTATGGGGTAGAACCGAATCCTCTTGCGTTTTCGTACTTGTGTAACAATCTGAAGATAAATAAGATCAAGAATGTATTGGCATTTCCAGTAGCACTTGGGAGTAAGGATGGGGTAGCAAAATTCCTTGTGGACGTAAACTGGAACTGGAGCCAAGTTCTTCACAAAAACACTCATCGCCATAATAACGTCATCTCTGTTCAAATGTGTACCCCCCTCTCTTTAATCGTCGAAAAAGCATTAGCATTTCCTAATGTTGTAAGAATGGATGTGGAGGGCTACGAGTACATTATTTTAAATCAGATGCACAAAGACGACATGTTAAAACATGTAGATAAACTTTTCATCGAATTGCATCCTACTGTACTAGGAAGAAGGAAAACAATACGCATTATAAAGCTTATTGAAGACAACGGTCTTGAATTAAAATATATAATCTCAGAAGTGGAACCAGAGTACTTTCTCCTCAATGACTGGTTGAAAAAAATTAAACTGCGGGCGGGCAGATATGGAATTTACGAAGCAAAAGAGTTGGTCAATATGGAAGATAAAACTATGTTCTTTCTCTTGACAAAAGGAAAAGAAATCATCTTCGAAAGACCACGACAACGTTAACTTTGGTGAATTAACCTATCATTGGATCAGACGCATACAAAACTTCACTAGTTCTTTTGCGCATTTTTCCCAGGTGAAGCCTTGCCTCTTAAGCCACTTCCTGTAATCGATTCTTTTTACCCTTAGGGCCTTTTCCATAGCTTGAAGTACGTCCTCTTCTGTAGGTGGTTCTGGCACCTTAATTATTGGTAACTTTTCACCGATGCCATTATCATTCCCTATGGTAGGAATATTGCACGCCATCGCTTCTAACCAACACAGATTAAAACCAGCCCTTTTGTCCGGTATCGATATGAAGGCGTCTAATGAGTTATAGAAATCGGGCATCTCTTCGGATGGAATACCCTCTGCCACCACCAGCTCAACATCTTTCATCCTATCCACGACCCTCTTCACGAGTTCAAACCTATACGTCTCGTCGAACCTATTTTGAGCGAAACCCAACCTGAACTTTTTTGACTTCTTCGCTTTTTTTGGCCTAAACGCGTTCAAGTTGACGCCCCCATAGATCAGTTTTGCCTTTGGGAAGTGTTCCTTCAAACTATCGCTCACCACGATAGTTCTCCTCCCGAGGCAGAGGTAAACCAGCTTCTGCAACACGTTGGCGGGAAAGTTAGGCGAGAGGCCATTAAATGTGCAGAACAAGTTTTTCATCCCAAACAGCGGGAGAGCGATGCTCCAATCTTCTGCTATCAGGACGTCGTATGTCCTCTTCTTCACTTCTCTCCTGAGTTTCACGAACGATCCGATGAAACCTGTTCCCACGTCCTCATCTCTCGAGAGCACTTCCACATCCCAACCTAACTTTTTGAGACATTCTTTCAGTTCTGAAACGCGCCTCCACACGCCCCCAACCCTTCTCGTGAGCACAAACAATACCTTCATGTCTTTATCAACCGATCCGGATTAAAATAATTTCAGGAAAATCGTAAAACGCATAAAAGAGAGGGACATCAAGAGGTTATGAGGAATTACGTGAGAGATTGGATATATGCTTGTAAGATCAGTTCTTACAGGGCCTTCGGTTCTCCTTTTACGGGACCCTCAAGGTTACACATAGCCATGACCTACTTGTGTAATTCAAAGTGCAAGATGTGTTCCATTTGGAAGATTTACAAAAAGAACAGGGGGAAGTTAAAGGAAGAATTCACCTCAGAGGAATTCAAGAAGATAATCGACAACTACCCCAAGTTCAGAGACATCTGGCTCACTGGTGGAGAGCCCTTACTGAGAAAAGACGCGGTCGAACTCATGAAATACATCGATGAGAACACGGACGCTTGGTTCTCCTTCAACACGAACGCGGTCCTTTTAGACATGACGAAGAGGAAGATGTCTCAGCTCCTGAAGATCATCGAGCACGACTTTGGTATGGGGATTTCCATTGATGGATTCGAGGAGACTCACGACTTCCAAAGAGGAGTTAAGGGAAACTGGAGGAACGCGATTGAGTTGTTGAAGTGGAGCATGAGAAAAAAAGAAGAACATTCGAACTTTCACCCCACCGTCACCTTCACCATGACCAAGTGGAACGTGAAGGAGTTCCCGAGATTCGTGGACTTTTTAGTAGAGATGGGCGTGAACCCGAGGGACATCGTTTTCGGTCTCGCAGCCATCTCCAGTACTTATTACCATTGCGTGAGGGGTTATGCTCCGGGCCCGAAGGAGGCTTCAGATAGAATAAAAGAGGTCATGGAAAAATACAGGGAGTTCCGGAACTATTACGTCAAGGGCCTCCTCAAGTACATGGAGAGACCCTTCAAGATGAGATGTTATGCTGGATATTCCTTCAATTACGTTGACCCCTACCTGAACGTTTATCCCTGTATATACATGGAAGAGCCCGTGGGAAACCTCAGAGACCATAATTATGATATCTTAAAACTATGGAGGAGCAAGAAGGCCAATGAGGTGCGAGAAAAGGTGAGGAGACACACGTGTCCGGATTGCCCATGGAACCTATGCGCAGTTTCCCCAAATATGGTATCCAACCCCTTATTATTTCTGAGAAAAGGTTTTGAGAAATTAGCCCATTAATGCGCCCAAGATGTAGGCTATCCTCTTTATGAAAAAAGCCAAGGTCCCATAGAAAAGGGCGTTCAACTTTCCCGTCTTGATAGCAATCCTCACACCTTCCTTGAAGAAGTAGAGGGAAAGTAAAGAACACAGAAAAAGGAATAACTGAAAGTTAAAGAGGAAAGAAGATAGTAATAGAAGAAGTGTGGCCGGAAAGGAAAGGACAAGGAGAAGGTTTCTCTTCATCCTCCACAAGTTCCCAGCTTTCCTATCTCCTACACCGTAGTTATACATCTGCTTCCAAAACTTCCTCCAGCTCCCCCGCATTCTCCAATACACTATCGCCTCAGGGACGAAGCAGAACTTGAAGCCAGCCTCTTTCAACTTCAGATCGAAGAGGGTATCCTCTCCCGTGTAAACGTTCTCGGGGAAGCCACCAACCTCTTTCCAACATTCCTTCTTGAAGGCGATATTTCTAGCCGAGGGCAGGAAGGTCTTTGGATTTATCCTAGAAGGGTCCTTATACAATACCATCCCAAAATACTTCTGCCCTTCGTCCCCTGCAATTGGAACGCTCATCCCAAAAGAGACGTCACATCCTCTCAATGGTTTGATGAGCTTCTCCAACCAATCTTTTTTCGCGACGCAACCCCCATCTATACAGGCGATGGTCTCAAATCTCGAATTCTCAATGGCTATGTTCCTCCCCCTTGCGATGTTCGCTCCCTTGGAAATTATGAGTCGTATCCACTTGTGTTTTTTAACGTACTTCCTTATGATCTCTTGGGTCTTGTCCTTGCTTCCCCCATCCACGATGATGAACTCGTCCGGTCTTCTCGTTTGCTTGATGATGGATCTCAACAACTCCTCTATTGTGTTTCCCTCGTTCAGGACCGTGCATATGAGGGAGACCTTCATCATATTTAAAC
>JAGHCF010000090.1:0-6840 GCA_021160605.1 Nanobdellota archaeon
CACCTCCCCTATTATCCCCCTTCCCAACCCTTTCTTGCTCCCCAGACCTAAGAGGTTCCCACTTAGGTCGAGGATGGCCCATGCCACGTTCAATCCCGCGTCCACTCCAACGATCACATACTTATTTGTATTCAGAATCTATCACCTTCTTTATGTCTGTCACTTTCTTTTCTCCTAGTCCTTCTACCCTCTTCATCTGGGACTCGCTCGCGTTTATGAAATTCTTCACGCTCTTGAAGTGGTTGAGTATGCGCTTCGCGAGCTTCGGCCCTATGTGGGGCAATCCTTCTAGGAAATATTCTTGGAGCTGTTTTAACCCCTTTGGTTTTTTCTTCCCCCTCAAGGCTACTTCCCTCCTCTCCTTTTTCTCCCTGATAGCCAACGCCCTTATCAAGGCAGCGGTCTCCCCAGCATCGCTCGTGTTTATCACCACGATGCTAAAGTCTAAGATCAAGGAAGCTATCGCTCCCATGACCGCGTTGGGGTGGAGAGGGATGTCGTAGAAGTTGCTCCCCTCGATCACGATTATGGGCCTCTCGAATTGCTTCAACTCCTCTGCCTGCTTGAATATCCTCCCGCTCTTTATGGATTCCGCGAAATCCCTCACGCTCTTCCTCTCTATGGCGCACCTCCCAGATATGATGAAGTCTGCCACTGGAAGGGACCTTGTCTTCACCTTCAAGTCTTTTAAGTATTCCAACACCCTCTTCTCCCTGTAATCCGCTACGACCTCCACCTCCTCAAGCATCCTCTGCATAGAACTCCCATAACTTCTTCTGCTTTTTACCTTTTTTCAACTCCTCTTCAATGGTTTTCAAACCTTTCATCATCTTCCTTTCCTTCCTCCTTGAGGTCCAATAATAAACTTCATCGCTCGTCCCCTTCGTCACCAAGATGTATATCTTCCCAAACTTGGTCCTCCCCACCCTCCCCTTCCTCTGAATCATCCTCAATGCGGATGGGACCGGCTCGAAGAAGACAGCGACGTCCACATCCGGGATGTGTAATCCTTCCTCCCCTATGCTCGTGGCTATCAAGGTCCTGAACTCTCCTCTCTCAAACCTCCTCAAGGTCTCTATCTGTTCCTTTTGCTTCATCCTGCTTTGACCTACGAAGATCTCAGCGTCCTTCAAGAACTCCTTGAGCATGTCAGCGGTGTGCTTGTATTGGGTGAATATGATCATGTTCCCCCTCTCTCTAGAACATATGAGCTTCAAGGCCCCTAGCTTGGGATGTTCTTCCACTTCCATCCCTATGACTTTTCTGAAACAATCCATGCCCAACAACCTCTTGGAAGCGAGCTTTCCATCCCTTCTCAAATTTTGGACGAAGCGCATGAAACTTGACTTCCCGTACATCTCCAGCAGATCCTTGGCGTGCCAAGCTTTTATGGCACTAGCCACTAAGGACAAGACCATCGGCTTCTTCGTCCTTTTCTGTAACTCTAAGAGGTCCCTCTTCCTCACTCTCCCTTTCATGTAACCGCTCTCTTTCAACTTATCCAACAAGCGGTTCAAACAGTCCTTCAGCGAGTCCCTCGCCTCTTTCAACTTCTCGGGGAGTTCCACCTTTATCATGACCACCTCTTTTCCCATGAGATAGGGCTTCACGTCCTCATCCTCCTCGCTCCTCCACTCTATGTGCTCTATGTTCAGGTTCTTGCAGATCTCCCTGAGCTTTTCTTCATCCCCTGGAGAGGCGGTTAGAGCGATCACGTGTCCCCTGTATCTCCTCCCGATGTAGACGTAAGCATAGTCCCCCACCGCCCTATGCGCCTCGTCAAAGATGATCAAGGACACCTCATCCAAACTTATCCTCCCCTTCATCAAATCGTTCCTTATGGTCTGGGGCGTTGCGAAAATGAACCTATTCTCCTCCCACAACCTCTTCCTTTCCTTCGGCCTCACCTCTCCAGTTAGGGTAATTCCCTCCACCCCGAACCACTTCTCCAAGCTCCTCCTGTGTTGCTCCACCAATGGTTTGGTCGGGGCCAGAAAGAGAACTTTTCCCTTCTTTTCCAGACCTAACTTGAGAGCAATTAAGGTCTTTCCTGTTCCTGTGGGTAACACCACTAAAGTGTTCTTCTCCCTAGCCCTCTCTAATATCTTCCTCTGATACTCCCTTAAGTTCATCCCTTCTTCATCACTTCTTCGGCCAATTTATATCCACCTATGGCTTCGGGCATTATGATCACGTCCGCACCCGCATGCCTGAGCTTCGCCGCGATGTCAGCATCATCCGCCCTTGCCCCAACTATTATGCTTGGGTTCAGGTGCTTTGCTGTTATGGTCAGGAACACGTTGCTCTCAGGCTTCCCCAAGGCACATATGATGGCCTTGGCCTTTTTGATCCCGGCCAACTTCAGGATTTTCTCCTGAAGGCAGTCGCCCTTGATCACAGGATATCCTCTTGCCTCTTTCAGGGCCTCTTCACTCACATCGATGACCAACACCTTCTTTTTCTCTTTCTTGAGCCTCTTGGCCACGTGACTTCCAACCCTCCCGAAGCCACAGATTATGTAGTGGTCCCTCATGCCTTTTGCCTTCACCATGCTGGTAACACCTCCCAACTCTAACTTAACGAGTATCCTGACGATGTAATCCACGACGAACCATATGAGCATGCTGGAGAGGAACAGGAACATGGCGGACGTCAAGGACGCTTTCACATCTTCCATCCCAAATATGCGCACTAATGCGTCCCCCACAGCCTTAGATAAGCTCTCCCCAGTTATGTAGGAGTAGGTGACGGCAAATAGGAAGAGGAAGGAGACGAAGAGGAAGAGCGTGAGCAAGAATCCCTTGACGTCTTCCCACTCTATCATGCTTAAGGTAAGTCGCCCACTTTTTTATAATTAATTGAAGTTCGGCGAAAATTGAGGGTCGAGGAGCAACTTTCAGGATGCGGGGGGTGGGATTTGAACCCACGCAGCCACTAAGGCAGCAGGTTCCTCATCTTTTCATCAGCGCTCAAGTCGAACTTGAGCCTGCCCCCTTTGACCTGGCTCGGGCACCCCCGCACTAAGAAAAAGGCAGAGAAAGTTTAATAAGGCTTTCTAACCTTCCAGTTCTTTCTTGAGTTTTTCCAACTCTCCCCTGAGACTCTTTATGCTCTCCCTTAATTCATCCCTCTTCTCCTCGATCTCCTTGACCTCCTCTGGTTTTGCCATCACCTCAGGGGGTTTCTCCTCTTTGGCTTTTACCTCGACGGGTTTTACCTCCACTGGCTTGACTTCAGGCTTCGCCTCCTTAGGTCTCGCTTTCGCCTTGGGCTTCTTCACCTTTGGCTTCTCCTCCTTGCTCAGCATCTTTTCTACTTGATTCAATGCCGCCTCCATCTTTTTGACCTCTTCCTTCACCAGGTCCTTTATGGCCTTCTTCTTGTCCTTTATGTCCTCTAATTCCTCTGTTATGCTCCTCGCCCTCCTCAAGAGGGAGGAGAGCACGTCCATGTACTGCTTCACCTTCTCGGGTTCCTCTATCCTGACGAAGTAGTCCTCGTTCATATGGGCCCGCCCGGATTCGAACCGGGGACCCCCACCGTGTGAGGGTGGTGTCATAGCCACTAGACCACGGGCCCGACTAAAATTTGAAGCAATTTCAGATTTAAAAAATATCGGAAAAGGGGAAAGGCCATCTTCCTCCATTTAAATTAAAAAGACCATCTCTATCTCGGTGATGAGGCATGATGGGCAGGTTCCTCAACTTCGATGAGCTCATGAGGAGGCTCGACGAGAGGGAGATGAGGAGGAGGGAGCTCTTGGAGTGGTACAAGAAGAGGATGGAGCTCCTGAGCAAGAGGGCCAAGTGATGTTCCCACCCACCTCCTTTTTCTTTTTTTGAAAAGTTCTAAAAGCCCTGATGTCCATTCTTCCTCGTGATAGGTGGGTTGGATCTGTCCGCGAGCGAGAAAAAGATCTCGGGGGTTTGCATAATGAACGATTCCGTCAAGACCCTTTCCCTCAAAAAAGATGAGGAGATCATTGAGGCCTTAAAGGATTGCGAGATAGTGGCCATAGACGCCCCCTTGACCTTTAAGTCTCCATGGAGGAAGGAGGAGGAAGAGCTCATGAAAAGGGGCTTCAAACCCCTTCCCCTTTCCCTCCCTTCCATGAGGAAGTTGTACGAGAGGGCGAGGAGGATCAAGGAAAAACTGGAAAGTCATGGGGTTGAGGTGATAGAGACCTTCCCAGGAGCCTTCAGGGAAAAATTCAGGTCCTTAGGGAGAAACAAGCACGAAAAGGATGCTTACCTCTGTGCTCTTTCCGCCCTAGCTTTTAAGAAGGGTTCTTACGAGAAGTTCGGGGAGTTAGTAGTACCGAAGTGAAGATGCGCCGGCCGGGATTCGAACCCGGGTCGCTGCCTTGGGAGGGCAGTGTCCTACCACTAGACTACCGGCGCTCAAAGATAAGAGAGAAAGATGTTTTTAAAATTCTACTCCTCTGGCTCCGAGAAGATGTCATCCACCACTTGCAGGTTCTGGTTTATGCTGTTCAGGATCTGTCCCAAAGTGGCTATCTTCTCCTCCTCCCTCCTAGTGCTCACAGCCATCTCGGATAGTAACTGGGCCAACTTGTGCATGCTCGCCTTGATCTCCTCTATCCTCTCCATGATCTCCCTGTAAGAAGTTATCTTCACGAAGACGTGAGGCTTCACGGGCTTCACGGTCGGCTTGGGCGGTTTTATGTCCGGAATGGGTGGCTTGGGTGGCATCGGAGCTGGAGCGGTCGGTGGCGTCGGCAAGGTTGGGCGCACTGGCGGAACAGAAGGCGGTGGAGGAACCAATGGTTTCTTCTTCTCCTCGTTCATGCTTCCTTATTAACATCCTCTTATTTTAAAGTTTTCCCGAAGTTTGATAAACCCCTGAACGTCTTTTCAACCATGTTGGTGGCAGGAGTGGACATTAGTTATAAGGGAAACCCCGTGGCTTGTGCCGTCGTCATGGAAGATTTTAAGTTGATAAAGGTGAGGAAGGTCGGAGGGGAGGTGAATTTCCCCTACATCCCTGGATTGTTGAGGTTCAGGGAAGGACCGTTGATGTTGAAGGCTTTAGCAGGGTTGGAGTTCGATGTCCTCTTCGTGGACGGGAACGGGAAGTTACACCCAGAGAGGAAGGGCCTGGCCACCTTCATAGGAGAGGTTTTAGACAAGCCCACCATAGGAGTCGCTAAGAGCTTATTGTTCGGGGAAGTTAAAGGGAACTACGTCTACGACGGGAAGGAGAGAATAGGCGCGGTCTTAAAGACGAGATCAAGGCCCATTTACGTGTCAGTGGGTCACAAGATCTCCTTGGAGGAAGCGGTAAGGCTCACCAAGAAATACACAAAATACAGGATCCCAGAGCCCATAAGGTTAGCTCACCTCATCGGATCAGGGTGCCTCTAAAGGGTTTTCCATCCAAGACGTTCTCCAGATCCTCGATTTCCCTCACCAAGTAGAATTTTAATCCTTTCCCATATTTACAGGCCATGGGATCGACCGGGAAGTTCAGACCAGGCCTCCACTCCCCAGCCATTTTTCCCGCCTCTTCCCAAGATATTTCTCTTACTTTCCTCCCCTCTTTGTAAATGTAACCTACTTTAGATACGTTGATCACCTTGTCAGACCCCACCTCCTTGGCTAGCCTGACCGCCACGTAGTCCGTGGAGAAGCCAGGCCTCCAGCCCGAGAACACCAATACTCTCTCCTTATGTTTGACGTCCAAGGGATTCGTTAGGACCGGGGTCTTGACCCCTAAGAAGTTCCGCACGAGTTCCGCGTTCAGCCTGGTGGCGGCGATCCCTATCAGGTCCAGTTGAACATCATCCAATCCCAATCTCCTCCCATATCCCTGGAACTTCCTCGCCACCCACCCTCCCCCAACCACGAGATAGAACCTTTCTTTCCTCTTCCCTACGAGTTCCTTGAGTTCCTCGAGGAACTTTACATCCAGTTCCGTTCCCTTGAACAACCTGCTCCCGCCGACGGAAATGACGACGTTCATACCCCCCTCAAGAACCTCCTTATTCGCTGGATGATGCTGGGCTTCTCTATGATCTCATACTTCTCCCCAAGGAGGGCTGCGGCTATCTTCTTGTATTGGACCGCTGGGGTTGAGTTGGGATATAACAACACCAGTGGATATTTAGCAGAAAGGGCTTTCAAGAAGAGGGTGGAATAAGGGATGACCCCCAACAAGGGGAGCTCCACGAACTCCGCCACGTTTTCTGGGCTCATTTCCTCCTTCTCCCCAGCGAATTTATTAACTATCACACCCAAAGGGGACGTCCCCAAGTTTTTCGCTAACCTGGAGACCTTCAACGCGTCGACAGCAGCGGGCAATTCGGGATTGGTGACCACGACCACCTCATTCGCCGCCTCTATGGCCAACCTCGCTTCCATTCCCAACCCTGCTGGGACGTCTATCAGGACCCAGTCGAACCTACCGGCGATCCCTGTTATGGCTTGAGCTATGGTCTTCTTATAGATCTTCCTCAAATTGGTCAAAGAGATGCCCGCAGGGATGACCATCAATCCGGAAGAATGAAGGTGAATGGCGTTCTCTATGCTGACCGAACCTTCCAAGACATCGTGCAAGGTGGGCTTCTCCTTGGCTATCCCCAAGTGGAGCGACAGGTTTGGGGTGGTCACGTTCCCGTCGATGATCAACACTCTCTGGCCGAAGTGGAAGAGGGCAGCTCCTAAGTTTATCACGGTGGTGGTCTTCCCCACACCCCCCTTCCCAGAAGCCACGCAGAGAATCCTGGTCATGAGTTTATCATATCCCGCGAACAATAAAAATTTAGTGCTTATCTCTTCATGGGCAAGACGCAGTAAGCTTTTCCATGGATCTGGTACGTTC
>JAGHCF010000043.1:0-11090 GCA_021160605.1 Nanobdellota archaeon
CCAGGAAAGCCCCTTTTGACAGGATCATAGTAACCGCTGCCGCTAAGGAGGTCCCAAAGGCGTTAATAGAGCAGCTGGACGAGGAGGGGATCCTCTTGGTCCCTGTTGGGGTGGGGGTTCAAAGGATGATGAAGGTATGGAAAAAGGGAAGGAGAGAATATTTGGGAGAATTCGTGTTCGTTCCCTTAGTGGAAGAATGAGCCCAAGCTCGTCTGGGTCCCCTTTCCTAACTTATTAAGGGCGTTCTCCACCCTCTCCCTCGAGAAGTCGTGCTCGTCACAGAGGATCTTCAGAACCTCTTCCCTGTTCACCTCTCTCCTCTTGATGTCATACTCGTCCGTCACTTTCGGATTCATGAACCACTCTAAGATCTTATAAGGGTCCACCTCGAACTCAAATTGCTTTAGGGCTCCCTTCCCGTGTTTTTTAACGAGTTCTAAAGCCCTCTTAGGTCCAATCCCCTTAATTCCCCCAGGATTGTAGTCCGTCCCCACTAAAATCCCTATCACCACCAAGCCCTCCCTATCGATCCCCAACTCCTTCAAAACCCTCTCAAGCTCTATCACCTCAGGACTTATTTCTATGAAGACATCTCTCCCAGGAAGCTTCCTTTTTCCAGTTATGTTCAAGTTTCTCACGAGCCTCGGAGAGCCAAAGAGGAGGGTGTCGTAGTCTTGGCTAGCGCTGGCCCACACATCCCCTTTCCCACACATATGAGCTGCTTGCGCTTCTCCCTCGCTTGGAGCCTGAACGATGGGAATCCCCATAGCCCTCAAGAGGGCCTTCGCGTCTTCTATCATCTCATCCGTCAACCTGCTCATTTGTTGGGCGTATTTCCTGGCAGCGGAGAGGTCCCCTGCCTCCAAGGCCTCCTTGTACAACTTCTCCGCCTCTTTCTTCCTTTCCTCTCTCTGTTTGGTAATTGCTTTGAATTCTGGGGGTTTCCCGTCGAAGACATAAATAGGAAAGATGCCTTTCTCCAACAAGTTCACGTTCCTGTAGAAGATACCGGATAGGTGAGAGGTAATCCTCCCCTTCGAGTCCATCAAAGGAGTTCCATCCCTTTGCCTGATGATGGACAAGAACTGATAAATGGCGTTATAGGCGTCCACTGCAACCTTCTTTCCTGAGAGGCTCTCTAAGGTCGTCTTTTCCCCAGAAACTATCTCCCTTATGTCAACGCCCATGAGGTCTTGTGGAGGCTTCGACTTAAAATAACTATCGAAAACCATTAATTCCCCCATGCTACTTTCAATTCATGCTGAGGAGGCCCGAGGTCCTAGACTCAGATTTCATGCCGGAACACGTGTTCCACAGGGAGAGGGAGATAAACACCATAAAAGGAGCCATATCTCCTCTGCTTCAAGGCAAGAGGGGAGAAAACCTCTTCATCTATGGTCCTCCCGGGGTTGGAAAGACGCTATGCGCCAAATACGTCTTCGAACAATTCGATTTCAGGAAGGCCTACGTCAACTGTTGGTTTCACAGGAGCCCCTACAATTTGATGGCGGAGATCGCTAGGCAATTGGGCATCCCAATTCCTGTTAAGGGGTGGAGTTTGGAAGAAGTCGTGAAAGAGATCGTGAAGAGGAGTCCTTTTTTAGTGGTGTTGGATGAGGTGGACAAGGCGAATGAGATCAATGAGATATATCCGATTGTCGAGGGAACCAAGTCCTGCTTTGTTCTGATAACTAATTTCAAGGATTGGTTCATGGGCCTCGACCCAAGGCTTTCTTCCAGACTACATCCCACCTTCTTAGAATTCAAGCCGTATTCCTTCGAGCAGATGTTGGACATCGTTAAGGAAAGGGTGAAGTTGGCCTTCACCCCAGGGAGTGTTGAGAAGGATGCTTTGATAGAAATCGCTAGGAGGGCGTTCTTGAGGAGGGATGTGAGGGTGGCATTGCACCTGCTGCAGAAGGCGTCGAAGTTCGAAAGGATAGATTTAGAGAAGGTGAACGAGATCGCTGAGGAGTTCAAGAAGAAACCTATATTGAACGACATGGAAAAGAGGATCGTGGAGTGGATCAAGGAGAACGAGGGGAAGACCACGGGCGAGCTCTACAAGAAGTTCGAAGGAGAAATGACGGAAAGGTCGTTCAGGAACTACATAAAGAAATTGGAGAAGATGGGGGTGATAAGGACCGAGGAAACTGGAAAGGGGTTCAGGGGGAGGAGCAGAAGAATATATTTAAGCGAACAGTATGGGATATGAACAATGGTGCTTGAGTCCCTCTTAACTCCGAAGATCCTCGAAAAGAAGCCGTGGAAGGCCTTCTTCGCCTCCTTCTTCTACTCCTTCATTGGTTTTTTTCTCGCCTACTCCGTTTTCAATCCAGATGTCTCCTTGGCCATGGTTTTCCTTACCACCATGGCCTGCGTTCCCTTGTTGGTCTCCCTCCTCAAGAAGATGGAAAGGGAGGAAATCTTATTCGGGAGGCCATTGATAAGGACCCACACAGACGTCTTGGCCACTTTCTTCTTCATGTTCATGGGCATGTTGTCCTTCTTCACCCTTCTGGCCACCGTCCTGCCCAGCGACCTCTTCGAACAGGTCTTTGAGAAGCAGATGGAAACCATAAACTATATTGGAAGTTTGGCGGGCTCTGCTGTGAGGCGCTCTCTCTTGGAAGTGATCCTGGTGAACAATTTCAAGGTCCTTTTCTTCGTCATCATCTTCTCCTTCCTTTACGGCGCTGGGGCCATCTTCATCCTGGCTTGGAACGCGAGCGTGTTGGGAACCGCCATAGGGGACGCGATAAGGTCCGAGATGAGCAAGGTTGGGTTGTTACAAGCTGTCCCTTTGGCCATAGGGAGATATATGCTTCACGGGACCTTGGAAGTGGTCGCCTATTTCTTGGGAGCCATCGCTGGAGGGATCATATCTGCCGCGGTCGTGAGACACGATTATAGATCGCCTAAGTTCAGGGAGTTGCTGCACGACTCAGTAAATTTAATAGTGGCTGCTAGCTTAGTTTTGATAGCGGCAGGTCTCCTGGAGGTAGGACTGTGAAGGAAGAAATAAGCCTGAAAGATGTGTTGAAGTGGGCAAGGGAGAATCCCGAGAGGTCTTCCTACCTGCTCCTCGGGATCCTCGTGTTCTTAGGCGCTTTCATCAGGGCAGCTGACCTCCCTCACCTCTTCGATCAGCTTTTGGGACTCGACCCCTATGTCTTCTACAGGTACTCTACTTACATCGTAGAGAGGGGTTATCTGCCACAAAACGACACCATGAGATATTGGCCCTTTGGGTTTGATGTCCTGAAGGAGGGAATCCTTCACTCCTACGTCAACGCCTATCTCTATCTACTGTTGAGGCCATTTGGGGTCACCCTAATGCAAGTGTTCCAGATTTATCCGGTATTGTTCGCTTCCCTGTCCTTCATCGTTTTCTACTTCCTCGTATATGAGATCTTTGAGGACAGGAAGGTCGCCCTCTTATCGGTGGCCTTCTTGGAATTCGTCCCAGCCTTCCTGTTCAGGACTGCTGCGGGTTTCGCTGATAAGGAGAGCATAGCTATCTTCCTCATTTTCACCACCCTCCTCTTCTTCATCAAATCCCTCAAGGAAAGGGAGAGAAAGAAGAGTTATCTTTATGCTCTCATCTCCGGTCTTGCTCTGGGGTTGGGGGGATTGAGTTGGGGAGGGATAATCTTCGCCTTCGAGAGCATCGCCGCCTTCATGTTATTGGAGGTCTTCTTCAACAAGGTGGGAAAGAGGGAGGTCTACATCTACCTCATCTGGTTTCTCACTTGGGCTCCCTTCTTCGCTTTAGTGAGTCACAGGTACGGTGGGTTAAACTTTTACAGGAATAGTATGATCGTCCCTGTCATATATTCGTTGCTCGTCTCCGGGATGCACGTATTTTTGTGGCCAAAGGTCAAGAAATTTGTCCCTGTCAAGATGCCTGAAGGAGCGAAATCCCTGCTCTTCCAAACCCTACTCCTCACATTTCTCGCCTATCTAAGTGATCCCTCTTTAGTCCAGAAAACAATAGATTGGGCCATAAATAACCTCACTCACCCAATAGGACTGAGTTACTCGAGGGTAGCCCAGTCAGTCGCGGAGAACCAACCTCCCTTCTTCTATGGCGGTAGCATAAGTTGGTGGTCAAACTTCGGCTTCTTGTTGCTGCTCGCCTTCACTGGCATTTTCCTCCTATCCCTCGAGATGTTCCCAAAAAGAGATGTTAAGCTAGCCCTCCTCCTATTCCTCTTCACGACCTCCCTTGCATTGAGTAGATTTTCTCCAGGAAGTTCCTGGAACAACGTGTTTGACTACGTGCAAAAAACCTCCTTAGTCCTCTTCCTCTTGTACTTCCTCTACAATTATCAGAAGTGGGGAGAGGAAGAGTTGAAGGAAGTGGATAGAGTGAAGCTCTTCCTCTTCGTTTATCTGTTACTCACGATCATCGCGGGGAGAGGGGCGGTTAGGAATCTCTTCTCAGCAGCTCCTCCACTGGCGATAGTTTCCGGTTTCTTCGTGGTGAAAGGTTATGAGGAAATTTTCAAAGCCACCAAGGACAGGATCTATCCCTCCATGCTTTACCTCATAGCCATCATTTTAATCGTTCACATGGCCGTGACGAGTTATGAGAGGGCCTCAAAGTCCTTCTGGACGAGCATAGTGGACGGGTGGCTCCCAGCCTTCCAGTGGATAAGGGATAATACGGAACCCGATGCTGTCTTCCTTCACTGGTGGGACTATGGTTACTGGGTTCAGACCCTTGGGAATAGGACCACGGTCTTGGATGGAGGAAACTACGAGAGCCCCTATAAAATAGCCAGACACTTCTTTACTTCCGACAACATGAGTGAGATAAGGGACATCTTGGAGTACTATGGGAGACCGAACTACCTCCTGATCATAGATGATGACATCCCGAAGTTCTACCAGATTCAGAGGATTGCTGAGAGGGATGTTTGGTTTACCCCTTTCTACTTCTCGCAAAGGATGAAGAATAACTTGGATAAAGAGTATGAACGACTCATGCTTTCGAGGCCGACCACAGGGGCAACTCCCACTTTTACCGACCTAAGTGTGAACGGGATGCTTTGGTCAAAGGATGAGACATATGTGGTGGCTGTTGGGGTGCCTGAAGAAAACAACACCCCTTTCTTCAACGAGAGCTACGTCTTCCTCTACAACACGAGATTTGGGACGCAGGTGATGAAAATAAACTGTCTGTGCATCAGGGAGAAGGGATGCGGGATGATAAGGGAAAATGGTTTCCCCTCGTGCATAGTTCCCATAAACCAAGGGTTGATCCTTATCCCATATCAAAACGTGAACATGTTGTTCACTAGGCTCTACGTGTTGAACGAGACCGTTCCGGGATTCGAGATCGTCTATGACAATGGAATTCCCCTCTCCATTCAAGGAATCACGAGTCAGGGCATAACCCACGTCCAGATATGGAGGATAAACTACGATGAATTAGGTGGTTGAGGTGATATTGCTCATCTGCGCGCTCGTGGCCTTCTTTTCCACCCTATTCATAACCCCAAGGTTCTCCAAGTTCTTAAGGGCAATAGGGGCTGTGGGGATCGATGTACACAAAAGAGACAAGAGAAAGGTGCCCGAGATGGGCGGGCCCGTGGTATTATTTGGTTTCCTGGCCGGTTCTTTCCTCTTCCTCTGGGCTCAAGTTTTCCTTTTTGGGAGGAGAGAAGTAGTGGATGTGCTCGCGGTGATAAGCACTGCACTCATAACCACTTTGATTGGAATGATAGACGACCTCGGAGTGTTGCTCAAGAAAAGAGAGGGATTTAAGAGGATAGGGCTCAAACAGTGGCAAAAACCCTTGCTAACCCTTCCAGCAGCAGTTCCCCTCATGGCCATCATGGCTGGTAATCCTAACATATCGCTCCCATTTATCGGGAGCGTGAACGTGGGTCTCCTTTATCCCTTGTTCTTGGTCCCTATAGGGATCGTGGGGGCGACCAATGCCTACAACCTGTTAGGTGGTCTAAATGGTGTGGAGGCTGGCATGGGTTTTGTCATTTTGGTTTCTTTGGGGGTGTTCGCCCTGAACATAGGGGAGATAGATGCTGGTGCCATTGCCCTGATCTCCGCCTTTTCCGTTCTCGCCTTCCTGTACTATAACTGGTATCCAGCAAAGATCTTTCCTGGGGACAGCTTCACGTATCTCATCGGCTCCTTAGTTGCTTCAGTGGCGATCATCGGGAACTTCGAAAAGTTCGCGGTGTTCTGCTTCATCCCTTGGATCATCGAGTTCTTCCTGAAGGCGAGAACCAAATTTAAGGCGCAATGCTTCGGAGAGCTACAAGAAGATGGGACGTTGAGACCGAAAGAGGGAATAAAGTCTTTAACTCACCTTTTCATGAGGAACTTGAGGGAGTGGGAAGTGAGCCTCTGTTTGGTAGGACTTGAGCTCTTCACGTGCCTCTTGGCATTCTCCCTCTACTACTGGGGCCTACTATGATATCGGTAGTCATTCCTTGTTACAACGAAGCAAAAACCATAAAGCAGACTTACAAGGAGGTCAAAGATGCGTTGAAGAAGCTCGGAGTAGAATATGAAATCATTTTCTCCGAAGATGGGAGCACCGATGGGACAAAAGAAATCTTGAAGGAGTTGGAGAAGAAGGATGAGAAAGTAAGGGTTTTGGTCTCTGAAAAAAGACTTGGAAAGGGATTGGGATTAAGGAGAGGCTTTCAAGTGGCAAAAGGGGAGGAAATACTCATGTTAGATGCGGATTTAGCTGCAGGGGTGGGAGTGGTAAAAGATCTCCTAGATGCTGAAGGTGATGTCGTGATCGCTGATACGTACAGGAGAGGTTTCTCGAAGAGGGACGTCATGAGCTTCCTTTACCGGTGTTTGGTAGCCCTCCTTTTCGGGATGAATTTGAATTACATCCAAAGCGGATTCAAGAGGTTGAGGAGAGAGGTTTTGGAAGAGATAGATTTAAAGCTTACGGGGTTCGCCATGGACACGGAGCTCGTTTACAAGGCGAAAAGGAAGGGGTTTCGGGTCGTGGAAATATCTGCCAAATGGAATCAGAGAAAGGATAGGAGGGTGAGCTTCCTTCACGCTTTTAAGATGTTCCTTGATTTGATCAGGGTGAGGTTCCTTGACGATTAAGGACTTGCTGAAATTCTTGCTAGGAGTCTTGCTCTTAGTTTACATCATCTACAGTGTTGGAATAAGCGATATCTTGAATGCTCTCTTAAAGGTGAGACTCCACTTCCTGCTCCTGGCCATCTTCTTCTATTTCCTCTTAGATTTAGGGCTTTCTTATAGGGTGTACCTGTGTCTAAGGTGGTTAGGCCATGACATCCCCTGGAAGGAGGTTTTCTGGTCCCACCTATTCGGCATGTTCCTGAGTAATTTCACGCCAGGAAGGGCAGGGTACATAGGGATAACTTACAACTTAAGAAATAAGGCGAAGATCCCCATATCGGAGAGCATGAGCGTGATAGGTATTGTTCAGTCCATAGATTTTGTGGTGAAAGGTTTTGCTGCACTCTTGGGGTTATCTTTCGTCCTCGTGGTGGTCGGCGGGGGGAAGATAGTAACATTGGGACTCCTCGGAATTGGTGTGGCCCAACCCCTCTCCATCTCTTTCCTCGTGCTCATGTGGAGGGACGTTCCTTTTGCCATCAAGCTCGTCAAGAAGTTCCCCCTGGTGGGGGAGATGATGGGGGGCTTCCTTGAAGACATGAAAGGTCCTAGTAGGAAATTGAAGAATAAAGCGCCCATCTTTGCGGGGTTCAGCTTTCTATTCTGGCTCATAAGGGGTTTGGAGTGGACCTCAATTGGATACGCTTGTAACATCCCATTGCCCTTCATCGTCTTTTGGCTCCTACATCCCTTGCTGACTTCCATAAGGTATGTCCCCCTAACCCCTGCGGGGATAGGGATGTTCGAGGGCATAACTCTGATAGGCTTTTCCCTTTTTGGAGTCCCGCTGGAAAATGCCTTCCTGCTGAGCCTCTTCGACAGGCTGGATAACATCTTAGTAGATTTTTTAGCGATAAAGGAGTTTAGGTATCTATGATATCGGTGATCATCCCGACGAGGAACGAGGAGGAGAGCATTGGTAGGGTGATAAAGGAGATAAAGAAACTGAAAGGGGAGTACGAGATCATAGTTGTGGATAAATCCGAGGACAAAACCCCTGAGATCGCGAGGAAGATGGGGGCGAAGGTAATAAAGCAGAGTGGTCTCGGGAAGGGAAACGCCATGAAGTTAGGCGTGAAGGAAGCGAGAGGCGATGTGATAGTGTTCATAGATGGAGATGGTACTTACTCACCGAGTTACATCCCGGAAATGATAGAGTTCATGGGAGAATATGACCTCGTTAAGGGCTCAAGGATAAAATACTTGAGAAACGCTGGTTCCCTTCGCTTCCTCGCGAACGTCTTTTTCTCCATGCTGGCTACCCTTTTATACGAGAAAACCACCGACCTCTTGACAGGATTGTATTGTATGAGGAAAAAGGATTTTGAGAGCATGAATCTAAGGAGTAATGGGTTCGAAATAGAGACTGAAATTCTCATCAAAGCCCATCAAATGAGACTCAGAATCAAGGAAATAAAGGTGAAGTACGAAAAGAGGATGGGGAGGGGAAAGCTTAAGATGAAAGATGGGGTCAAAATCCTTAAGCTCTTGATCAGGGGGGCACGATGAAAATCGCGGTGGTTCCAGCGCTGAATGAAGAGAAAAGGATCGAAGAGGTGTTGAAAAGGTTGAGGAAGTACGTAGATAAGATCATTGTGGTAGATGACGGTTCTCGGGACAGAACCAGTGAAGTTTCCAGGAGATATGCCTTAGTCGTGAGGCACATAGTTAACTTGGGGAAGGGGGCTGCCCTGAGAACGGGTTGCAAAAAGGCTCTTGAATTCAAACCGGAATACATATTCTTCGTTGATGCTGATGGCCAACACGACCCGGGAGAAGTGCCAAAATTCGTGAAGAAGTTGGAGGAGGGTTACGAGCTCGTGCAAGGGGTGAGGAGTTACAAAAAAATGCCGTTCCTGAAGAAGATAGGTAATTGGATGATAAATTTTTTATTCAAAGCTCTGTTCGGTTTGAACGTGAGCGACACCCAGTGCGGTTTTAAGGCGTTCAAGGCAGAGGTATATCCCAAGATACGTTGGAGTTCGAATGATTATTTCGTCGAGACAGAAATTCTCGCGAAGGCGGGCATGAATGGTTTGAAATACGCAGAGGTACCCATAAAAACAATTTACAGGGAAAAGTACAAAGGGATCACAGCCGTAGATGGCCTTAAGATCTGCGCGAAAATCGTCGCGTTGAGGTTGTTCGGATGATATGGATACAATTGATGGGGATCACATTTGGCATCTTCTTAGTCTATGAGAGTTGGGTATTCCGCGTTAAAGGAGAGATCGGAAGGTACGACTTCTCGTTTTGGGCCCTCGTGGGCTCTGTTTTGGTGGTGATAAACTTGCTCCCCTCATCTCTCAATTCGATCTTAGAATCCATGGGCTTTCTAAGGGCTTTCGACTTCTTCACCTTGATGGGTTTTTTCCTGGTACTATCCATGTTATTGTACCTCAACGGGGTTGTGAGAAAGTGTGAGGATAGGATCAGTAAGATCGTGGAAGAAATCGCCTTGAGGAGGAAAAAATGAGGGTATTATTTCTTAATCCCCCATTTAAGCACAGGATCAGTAGAGATAGTAGGTGGCCTGAAAAGACCAAGAGCGGCACCCTCTACTACCCCATGTGGTTATCTTATGCTGCTGGCTTAGCCATGAGAAAGCACGAGGTGTTACTAATAGACGCGATCGCTCAGGGGCTCAATTTCCGCGAGACGAAGAGGGAATTAGAAAAATTTTCACCGGATCTCTTGGTTATCGAGACGACAACACCAACAGTCATGAGTGATTTCGACTTCGTGAACTACATAGGTGATTTAAACGCAAAGATATTGATGGTGGGGAGCCACGTGAGCGCATTGCCTGAATGGACGTTAAAGAGTTGTAAGAGGATTGATTTCGTGGCAAGGGGGGAATTTGATTATACTGTGATGGATTTAGCGAGGAACTTGGAAAGACCTGGAAAAGTTAAGGGAATAAGCTTCAGAAGGGGGAAAAAGATCCTTCACACACAAGCTAGGGAATTCATAAAAGACTTGGATTCATTGCCCTTCGTCTCGAAGGTATATGAAGAATTCTTGAACTTAAAAGATTATGGTTATTCCCTCGCCAGGAAGCCATTAGTTCAGATATTCAGCTCACGAGGATGTCCGAACAGGTGCGTGTTTTGTCAACTGCCTCAAACTTTTTCCGGGAGGTTATTCAGGGTAAGAAGTCCGAAGAATTTCGTGGAGGAGATGGAGTACATAGAAAACAACGTGGGTGTGGAGGAGGTTTTCATAGAAGATGATACTTTCACCATCGATAAGCAAAGGGTGAGAAAGATTTGTAGGTTAATGATCAGAAAAAAGTTAAGGATCATATGGTCCGCGAATGTGAGGGCGGACGTGGATCTCGAAACCATGAAGCTCATGAAAAAGGCCGGGGCGAGGCTGTTGGTGGTAGGATACGAATCCGGTTCTCAGCGGGTCCTCAACACCATCAAAAAAGGCATCGCCATCAGCATGTCAAGGAAGTTCGCTGAAAACGCGAAGAAGGTCGGTTTGAGGGTCTTCGGATGCTGGATGATAGGTCTCCCTGGAGACACGAGGGAAAGCATCCTCGAGACGTGGAAACTCGCGAAGGAATTGGATTCGGATATGGTGTTCTTCCAACAAGCAGTTCCCTTTCCAGGGACAGAAATGTACGAATGGGCTAAGAAAAAGGGATATCTTGTGACAGAAGACTTCTCTAAGTGGTTAGATGAGAATGGGAGGTTGGGTTTCTTGTTGGACTATCCCTGGCTGAGCGCAGAAGAGATAAAATACTGGAGGGACAAGCTGATGAAATCCTTCTACTTGTCCCCAAAATACCTCCTCAAAACGCTCATTCGGAACATGGAACCTCACGAGATGATCAGGGTCTTGAGATCGGCGAAGGAGTTCCTAGGCTTCTTACTCAAAGAGGTGAAATGAAGGACGTAACCGTGCTCGTGACCGTGAAGAACGCGAAGAACACTGTGAAG
>JAGHCF010000015.1:0-2738 GCA_021160605.1 Nanobdellota archaeon
TCACGGAGAAGACGAGGAACATCTCGAAGAACACTGAAGTGGAGAAGACCAAGGTGCGCGCGTATTGTGGTGACACTGCGAGCTCGTCAAAGAACAAGAGCGCCTCTATGATGAAGGCCAATAATCCCGCGAAGATGCTGTATTTCAGCAGGTGTTTTATGATGGACTCGTTGGGATCCCTTGGTTTGCTCTTCATGACGTCAGGATCCTTCGGCTCCGCGCTCAGGGCCAGCGCTGGCAAACCATCCGTGAGCAAGTTGATCCAAAGGATCTGTAAAGGGGTGAAAGGGGAGGGGAGCCCCATGAGGAAGGCTGTGACCACTAGGGCGATCTCGTCGAAATTGGCGGACAAGAGGAACCTCACGAACTTCTTGATGTTATCGAAGATGCTTCTCCCTTCCTCTATGGCCGCCACGATGGTGGCGAAATTATCGTCAAGGATGACCATGTCAGAGGCCTGCTTCGTGACATCCGTCCCCGACCCAACCGCTACCCCTATGTCCGCCCCTTTTAAGGCGGGGGCATCATTTATGCCGTCTCCGGTGACAGCGACCCTGTGTCCCTTCCTCTTCAAAGACTCCACCAACTTGACCTTAGATTGAGGGGAGGCCCTAGCACATATGATGATTTCTTCCACGATCTTATCTAACTCTTCTTCCTTCATCCTCTCCACTTCTTCACCCATCACCACTCTCCCCTTCTTCTCATAGAGCCCGACCTCCTTGGCTATCGCGATGGCGGTGTCCCTGTGGTCCCCTGTTATCATCATAACCCTAATGCCCGCTTCCTTACAGAGCCTCAATGCCTCCTTCACCTCTGGTCTTGGAGGGTCTATCATGCCGACCATGCCCAAGAATATGAGGTCCTCCTCAGGTTCCCCTCCCCTGTATTCCTTGTAGGCGAACCCCAATACCCTATAAGCCTTCTTCGCCAGCCTTTCCCCTTGTTTCAAGATCTCTTTCCTCATCCTCTCATCCAACTTCTTCACTTTTCCCCTCACCATCACATATTTGGAAACGGACAGTAAGCTCTCGACGGCCCCTTTGCACATGACATACTTCTTCCCGAGGTAGGAGTTTATGGTGCTCATCCTCTTCCTCGTGGAGTCGAAGAATATCTCCTTGACCTTAACGTACTTCTTATCCTCCCCCATCAAGTTGGACTTGGCGGCGAGCACGAGCAGAGCCCCTTCCGTGGGGTCTCCGATGACCGTCCACTTTCCCTCGTGCTTTATCAAATGGGCGTTGTTGCAAAGTCTGGCCACCCTTATCAGCATCTCCAATTCTGGAAAAGAGGAGACGTCCACCACTCCTTGCTTCCCGATGATCTCGCCTTTTGGGGAGAAGCCAACCCCAGTGACATCAAATTCTTGATCAAAAGTGAGGATCTTCCTAACAGTCATCTCGTTCTTCGTTATGGTCCCCGTCTTGTCCGAACAGATGTAGTCGACCACCCCTAAAGTCTCCACGGAGGAGAGCCTCCTCATCAAGGCATTCCTCCTCACCATGCGTTGGACGCCTAAGGTCAAGGCCAGGGTTATGACCGCTGGGAGGCCCTCTGGGACCGCGGACACTGCTAAACTCACTGACAATTCAAAGCTTTCCAAGAGATCTCCTCCCTCATAGACAGCCAACCCAAAGACGAAGATGCATATCAAGATGACGAGTAATCCCAAGAACCTGCCCAACCTCTCCAAATGCTCTTGTAAGGGGGTTTTCCCCTCCTCAATTTGGACCAATTTAGCTATCTTTCCGAACTCCGTCTCCATCCCTGTGGAGACCACGACCGCCTTTGCCCTCCCATAGGTAATAGTGGTCCCCATGAAGACCATGTTCCTCCTCTCGTGAATTGGCGTGCGCTTGGGGAGCACGCAGACCTTCTTCCTCACGGGCAAAGATTCACCTGTCAGGATGGACTCGTCCACGGTCAGGCTCATGGCTTCCAACAAGTAGGCGTCTGCTGGGACGACATCCCCTTCCTCTAGTAAGATTATGTCCCCTGGGACTAATTCCTTAGAGGATATGAGCATCTCGTGCCCATCCCTGACCACTTTACAAGAAGGTGTCGCTATGCGTTTGAGGGCCTCTAAGGCCTTTTCCGCTTTATATTCTTGGAAGAAACCGAAGAAGGCATTCATGATCACTATGATCAAGATGGCACAGGAATCCAAGACCTCGCCCAAGAAATAGGAGATCAAGGCTGAAAAGAGCAGCAAGAGCACCAAGAAGTTCTTGAATTGGGAGAGGAAGATGTGAAGTGGCGTGATCCTCTTCAGTTCTTTTATCTCGTTCGGGCCATACCTCTGGAATCTTTTCCTCGCCTCTTCATTCGAGAGGCCGGAAAGTGAGGTGTGCAATTCTTTCAACACCTCTAGTTTCGGTTTATAATGCATGCTAAAAAGTTAAAATCCGACTTTATTTATTTATTCATGCGAAAACCGGGCTCCCCGATACGAGAGAACATCTTGAAGATCTTATCTGTTGGTGGGAGCATGTATGGTTACGAGATTTACAAGATATATAAAGAGGTGTATGGAGATGTCTTGCTCAGGAGCATCTACTACAACTTGAAAAAGGCCTTGGAAGAAGGGAGTATAGAAGTAAAGAGGGTGGTTGGGGTCCTGGGAAACTTCACTTGGGGACCTGAGACGGATAGGGTGTATTATGCGGTTAAGAAGAATGTGGAGATGAGCAAGGAGGAAATGGATGAAATAAAGAGGGCTTTGAGGACTTATAAGA
>JAGHCF010000020.1:0-4301 GCA_021160605.1 Nanobdellota archaeon
CCTGCTCTCTTTACCTCTTCTCGGCCCGTTGGCTCGCTTCTTCACGTTTCTCTTCGGATTGACATTCATGTACCCTGTTGCTTCTAGGTTAACTAAGGATGGCCTGACCTTTGCGCTGTTAACGGTCTCTCTCAGCCTCTGCGTCTTGACCCTGCTCATGTTCCTGATGGGGATGTTAGACCTCCTTTATCTCATACCCATTCTGATCGCCTGCATCCTGATCTTCCTCTCTCAACACCTTTTATTTGAAGTGAAGACACCAAGGTTCTCCCTCCCCAAACTAACCCTTCACGAGATATGCTTCCTTTCTTTGGCTTTGTTGGTCCTCCTCATTCTCTCTTTCAGGACCTTATACTTCCCCTTCATAGCAGCAGACACCTTGGGGAGGTACGGGATGGAAGCCAAGTTCATGTATCTCTCTCGAAAATTAATGTCAATAAACGACTATCCCCTCTTAATACCCCTCTCTTATCTCTTTACTTACATGTGCTTCGGTGGGGTGCATGAACACTTGGCGAAATTGATAGACGTGATCTTCATGTGGATGCTCGCCTCTTTCACCTACCTATTCGGGAGGGACCTATTCAACAAGAAGGTGGGTCTCCTCTCTATGCTCTCCCTTTGTTTGTTCAGTTGGTTTGCCCTTGGAGAGCCTCCCACGATCTCTCAAGACGGATTGGAAGCCCTGGAAGTCCCTTCGGCCTTCTTCTTTTCCACCTCCATGTTCTTCCTTTCTAGGTACGTGCTTAAGAGGGAGGAGACGGACGCGGAGCTATCTGGCCTTATGTTAGGGGTGGGCTTGTGGTGCAAGCACGCCTTGCTCATAGCCCTCCCGGTGCTCTTATTCTTAGCCTTCCTGATGATATTGGATAAAAAGATTGGATCGACAGAGGGTCCTCTCATCGCTTTGTTATGTTCATTATTGGTGTGTTTCCCGTTCTACGCGCTGAACCTGAGATTCCATGGTTACTTATTTGAGCAAGTGACGTACATAGACACACAATTCTACAGACCTATAGAACTAGCCCAGATTCTTTCGAACGCGCTCATGCACAGGGAGATGTTGATCCTCTTCTCCCTCTTAGCGCTCCCCGCGCTCCTCGTCAGGAGAGAAAGCAGGAAGAAAGCCTTCTTCCTGTTGCTCCCCGCATTGGTAGTCTTTTCCTACTGGTTTTTCGTACACGCCAAAATCTCTCGTTATCTCTTCCTGATAGCCCCGCTTCTATCAGTCCTCTCCGGGACATTTCTCGACGAGTTGGCAAGGAGGGACATCATTTTGACCTGGGTAATAATCATGTTGCTCTTACCGGAGCATCTTTACTACTCATTGGGAAAGGAAGTCTTCTTGGAGGTCATCAAGAACCCGCTGATGAGTGAGGAAGATAAGAGACAATTGGTGTTGGGTGACCTTTACGACTTAGAGAAGTTCTTGGAGGAGAACACCACAGGGGGACTGTATCTGATGGGGGATTCCCTCTTGATAGGTTATTTCTTGGAAGGTAGGAAGTTCGGTGGATGGGCCCCCAGGAGCATGAGAGATTTAGAGGGGTATGACATCTTTGTGATGGACTCCTCACTTAGCGAGGATTTCTTTGATTATTACGTGGGAAATCAGACGGAAGTCTTCGACAAGCTAAATGATGAGAGGTATTTCAAAAAGCTTTATAACAAGGGCAGATTTACCGTCTATGAGATATGCTCCCCCGAGTGCTCGTCCCAAGGATGAATTTCGACCTTTCCAAGGAAGGCATATCAAAATTTGAGGGAGCGTTGTCCGAGTACTTTGACAGGAAAGCTTTACTCACTCCCAGCGGGAGAATCGGCTTGAAGTTAATATTGAAGGCGTACGGGGTAAGGAAGAGGGACAAGGTGTTGCTTTCTTCCTTCAACGCACCTTCAGTTGTGAAAGCGGTGGAAGAGGTGGCCACACCAGTTTTCGTAGAAGTGGACGAGAGGACGATGAACGTAATCCCAAGAGACATCGAAAGAAAGGAAGGTAAGGCCTTAATAGTCCTCCACACCGAAGGGAATCCTTGTTACATGAAGAAGATAAAGAAGATCGCCGAAGAAAAGGGCTTCCTACTCGTAGAAGACTGCGCTCACGCCCTGGGTTCTTCGATACATGGGAAGAAAACTGGTACATTTGGGGATGCAGCCATTTTGAGTTTTGGGGTGGGAAAGATGATAAACACCGCGGGAGGAGGGGCTGTGCTGGTGAAGGACGAAGGCATAGGGAAGAAGATAAGAAAGGAACTGGGGAAGTACCCCAGACCTTCCCTCTTCAACGCCTTTCTCAAATACCTGAAGAACAACGCGTTCCACGTGATGTCTAGAAGGCTGGTGTTCTCAACATTCATAGGTCCGTTCTTGAGATTTGGGGACATCCTCTCTCTTTTATTTGAGGACCGGGGGATAAAACCCGAGCTCATGCACGATCTTCAGGGAAATGCGGGGGTCCTTCAACTTGAACAATTAGAGGGGAAGATCAAAGAGAGGAGGAGAAAAGCGAGGAAAATAATGAAAGGTCTCAAGGAGTTCTTCCCGAAATACGTTGGAAAGCCCAATTTCCATAACCTATGTTTTTTCTCAGGGGACAAGGAGTCCTTCAGGAAGCACATGCTCTCTTATGGCATTGATGTTCAGAAGACATGGCTCAAAGGATATTCGGACACCGCGAGGAGACTGAGCGAAAGCATCTGCTATCTCCCAATCCATGAGGGTGTGAACGAGGAAGACGTGAAGAAGATGAAGGAGGCGATCCAAGATTACACAGGTAATCTTGGTTAATCCGAACTACCTTGGGATGGGAAAGAAAGCACACGTTCCCGTTCAGCTATATCCCCAATTAGGGTTACGCTACCTCGCCTCATCCTTGAAGGAGAAGGGAGTGGAGTTCGAGCTTTTGGATTTACCAGCCCTAGGTTTGTCCAACGAACGAGCTGTAAAGAGGATAAATGAAAAGTCGCCCGAATGGGTGGGGATATACGTGAACTCCTTCAACCTCCCCTTTGCGTACGAGCTTATAAGAGGCCTCGACGAGGGGATGAAAACCATAATAGGCGGGCCGCATGTCACCTACCACCCTCGTTCCGTTCTGTCCCTTGGTTCCACTTTTGGCTTCGCTGGAGAGGGGGAGGAAGCGATACCTGAAATCGTGACGGACCTCAATTTAGACATCCCAGGACTAATCTACAGGAAAGGAAAAGGCGTGAAACGGAACGGAGTGTACATCGTGAGGGATTTGGATTCCATCCCTCCTCCTCTGAGGGAGGAAGCAAGCAAAACGAGGTACTACACTCCCCTCTTTCATGGTAAAGTGACCACCATGATAACGAGCAGGGGGTGTCCCTACAACTGCATCTTCTGCGCCCTCCCTGTTAGGAGGCCTTACAGGACGCATTCGATAGAGAGGGTCATTAAGGAGATGGAAGAGATCGAGGGATTGGGATACGAGTACGTGGAGATTCAAGACGACATGTTCACCCTAAATGAGAGGAGGACGAAGAAGTTGTGTGAGGAGATGAAGAAGAGAAGGATAGGGTTGAAGTGGGGGTGCGAGACAAGGGCAGACAAAGTGAATTATGAATTGTTGAAGGCGATGAAGGAGGCTGGTTGTCTCAACATAAAGTTCGGGGTTGAATCGGGAAGCGAGAGGGTGAGGAACGAAATCATAGGGAAAGGGGAAAGCAACGAAACCATAGAGAGAACATTCAGGCTTTGTAAGGAATTAGGTATAAAGACAGTGGCATATTTCATGTTCGGTCATCCCTCAGAGACCTTGGAGGAGATGAATGAGACGCTGGACTTCGCGAAGAAGTTAAGACCGGATTACGTGGAGTTCCACCTCAGCGTCCCCATCCCTGGTTCTAGGCTGTTCGAGATCGCGGTTGAAGAGGGAAAGTTGGGAAAGGAAGTGTGGGACGAGCTCATTTTCGGAAAGGAGATACCCACTTACGTGCCGGATGGCGTCAGTTTAAGGGAGATGGAGGCTTTGAGGAAAGAGGGTTACAAGAGCTTTTACTTGAACCCTAAGAGGATACTCGAGGAACTTAGGGACATCAAAAACTTCTCCTCCCTTCGAGTGAAACTGAGGGCGTTCATGAGCTTGATGGGGGTGTTCTCTTGAAGGTGTTCTTCGCCAACCTCACCAACATGCCGGAATTGGAGAGTCATCCGAGGCATTTCCTCCCCCCATTGGACATCGGCTACTGTTCCTCCATCCTCAAGGAAGAGGGGCACGAGGTGGCATTTTATGACACTTCGGTTCAGAAGAGCGAAGGCCTGGTTAAGGAAATAGAGAG
>JAGHCF010000014.1:0-3413 GCA_021160605.1 Nanobdellota archaeon
ACCTCGCGTCCACCTTCGGCTTCTCGTCCTTGAACTTCTCGTATTCGCTCAAGGGCTCCATCCTCCCGTCCTTGTAGATCCTGAGCAAAGGAGGAGTATTTATTGGCCTGAAGGCGTCCCTCCTCTCTGTATGCATCTTCCTCACTCTCGTCCCCCTCAAAGCGAAAAATTTGTCATCCCCTAACCCCTCGTGAAACACTACCACAACCTCCCCCAAATCGGAGTATCCAGCTACCCTCGCAGCAGCTAATAGGTTGGAAAAGGCGTCAGAGCTCCCCCTATCAGAGCTCCTCTGGGCCCCTGTCAGGACTATGGGCTTACTTGTCTGTACCATAAAGGACAAGGCAGCGGATGTGAAGTGCATGGTATCCGTCCCATGGGTCACTATTGCTCCCCTGACCTTCTTCAACTGTCTCCCCACCTCCCTTGCTATCTTAACCCACTCCCTTGGGGTCATGTCCTCTGATGCGAGGTTGAAGAGGAACTTCATCTCTTTAATGGAGACCATCTCTTGGAGCTCTGGGACCGCGAACAGGATTTCCTCGGGGGAGAAGGCCATCTTGACCCCACCAGTTAGGTAATCCAACCTCGATGCGATGGTCCCCCCTGTTGCCACCAAGCCTATTTCTGGAAGGCCTTCCCTCACCTTTATCCTCCTCCTTGGAAACTTCTCCAACTCCACCTTTTTCTTCAACCTCTTCATCTCGATTATCTCCCTCTTCCTTATCCCGATGTTATAACCATCCTTGAGCTTGATGGATACGAAATCTTTCGAATAAAACTCGCTCCTCGGAAGGAGGATGCCCTCGAAGACGCCCTTTTTGGTCTTTACCCTCACCCAATCCCCAGGCTCCATCTCTTGAAAATTGAATGGAGAGGGTAATAAATGTTTTCATTCCCATTCCATGGTGGCTGGTGGTTTGTTGGAGATGTCGTAAAGGACCCTATTCACCTGACTTATCTCGTTTGTTATTCTCGTGGATATCCTCTCTAACACTTCATAAGGGACTCTAGAGAAGTTCGCGGTCATGGCATCTCTTGACTCCACTATGCGGACCACGATGGGATGCTTGTAACTCCTCTCATCCCCCTGGACTCCGACGCTCTTGATAGGTAATAAGACCGCAAAGGCCATCCAAACCTCATCATACAACCCTGCCCTCTTCAGTTCCTCTTCCACTATGGAACTCGCTTTTCGGACGATCTCCACCTTCTCAGGCGTCACCTCTCCGACCACCCTTATTGCCAATCCAGGACCAGGGAAGACGTGCCTCTTGATTATCTCATCCGGCAGTCCCAACTCCTTCGCTAATCTCCTCACCTCGTCCTTATACAAAGCCCTCAAGGGCTCACACAGCTCCAAGTTCAACTCTCTTGGGAGACCCGCGACGTTGTGATGGGACTTTATCCTGGAGGAGTATTTAGTAATACCACTCTCTATCCTATCAGAGTATATGGTCCCCTGCACTAACACCTCAGCTCCTTCCTCTCTTGCCATCTCTTCGAAGATCTCAACGAACAACTTTCCTATCGCCCTTCTCTTCTCCTCGGGATCCGTGACTCCTTTCAAGGCATTGAAGAATCTTTCCTTCGCGTCTACGATCCTCAACTTGAGGTCGAACTTGGAGAAGATCTTCTCCACGAATTCCCTATCCCCCTCTTTCATCAAACCCGTGTCCACGTAAACCGCCACGAGGTCCTTGCCGATCGCCTTGCTAACGAGTATGGCGGCGGTAGAAGAGTCCACGCCACCTGAAAGGGCGATGATGGCTTTCTTCCCCTTCAACCTCTCCCTCAAATCGGAGATGGTCCTCTTAGCGAAATCCCTCATGCTCCACACCCTCCTCACCTTACATATGGAGAGGAAGTTCTCCAAGATTCTCATGCCATTCGGGGTATGAGAGACTTCGGGGTGAAATTGGACGCCATACACGTTTTTTCCTTCGAAGGCAGCTACGGGTGAATGGTTCGTAGACCCAATGACTTCGAATCCCTCAGGCAATTCTCTCACCACATCCCTGTGATTCATCCACACCCTCTCCTTCCCACTAAGGCCCTCGAACAATTTGCTCTTCTTGGTGACCTTGAATTCCGTAACGCCGTACTCTCCTGACTCCCCCCGAACAACTTTTCCTCCCCTCAGGTGCGCTATTAGCTGGTGTCCGTAGCAGATCCCGAGGACGGGTATCCCCAACCCGAATATCCTCTCATCGCACTTCGGAGAATCTTTTTCATAAACGGAAGCGGCTCCTCCTGATAGGATCAAGCCCTTCAGGTCAGGAATCCTCCTCAACTCCTCAATTGGGGTATCGCAAGGTAAGACCTCACAATAGGTCCCCAGCTCCCTGATCCTCCTGGAAATGAGATGAGAATACTGTCCTCCGAAGTCTAAAACCACGATCCTATCCATTTTATACAAAGTGATTCTGATTTTATATTTTTTGGATCCCTAACTCTTCACTTCCTTCTGGGCTTGGACGAGCCTGCAGAACGCGCATACCTTCGTGCTCGTTGGTTCGCCACATTTCTCACACTCCCTCAGGGTTTGGGTCTCCTCTGGTAAGAGCTCCGCCAATTTAGTTATCCCGATCATCATCCTCCTCCTGAAATCCGGTTGCTTGCTCGCCATGTATTCCACGATCTCGTACCACTTGCCCCTCTTCAGATGCGCATAGGGGCACGCGTCTTCAAGGTAGGGAAGGCCGATGGAGTCGCAGAACTTCTTGTTCTCCCTTCCTCCAACCCAGAACAGGGGCCTTATCCTGGCGATGCTCTTCCCCCTCCTAGGTAAAAGGGGTGTGAACTTGGCTATCCAGGAGAAATTCCCTCCGAGGATGTCTTTGAAGAAGAACACGATGAAATCGTCCGCGTGGTGGCCCGTGGCCACTTTAGTGGCACCCATCTCCCTGGGTATCTTATTCATCAAATACCTCTTTATCACCCCACAAGAGCTGCATACGGGCCTCGGGAGCTGAGCGATCTTAGCCATGTCCACCCCATAATCAGCCACGTTACAAGTGACCAAAGGGATGTCAAGTTTTTTTGCTTGTTCTTTCACAACCTCCTCGACCTCTTTCGAGGAGGGTAACCCGAGATTCATGTGAAAAGCTGTTAGCTCACAATCGATGCCCTTTTCCCTCACGTACTTAACGAGCATGTATCCAGCCGCCCCACTGTCCTTTCCTCCACTAAGGGCTATGAAAACTTTGTCCCCTTCCCTCAACAACTTGAACTTCTCTATGACCCTGAAGACCTTCCCCTCATATCTCTCAACGAAACTTTTCATCCCTCTACATGACAAAGGTTCAACTTTTTAACTTTATCTGACACGAAAAATTTAAACTCCGGGTGTTCTTTTCCTCCATGGATTACTACAACCATATTTCCAAGGGTTACGAGGAACTTTACAGGGA
>JAGHCF010000072.1:0-3966 GCA_021160605.1 Nanobdellota archaeon
CTTGAGCGCTCTCGGGACTTGAGAGGAGGATCATGCCAGCGGAGAAGGAGCGAGCGGTGGCGAACAACACTAGTTGTAGGATCAGGATGGAGAGATAGCTCTTCTCGAACCTGATGGAGTTGAAGTCCTTCTTCATGATGGAAAGAGTTTCACGCAAGGTGAAGCACCCCCAGATTGAAGGCGAAGTGAATTAGGGTGGAGAGGGATAGGGCCAAGGATCTCCTCTCGAAAGAGAACAAGATGACGGTGCATACTACGTGGGCCAATAAGGTCATCCAGAACTCGGAGATCACCCTAACGTAAAGCACGTCCAGGAGGGAGAAGAGGAGCCAGAGGTTGATCAGCTTCTCGAAGAAGAAGAAGGAGATCCCAACGAGGATCGCCCTCCTCAGGTCGAGTTTCTTGAAGGGTAAGAGCTTTGAGGTCTCCTCTATCAGGGCGACGACGAAGAGGAAAGGGTAAGGGGAGATGGGGATTATGGTTAAGATGATCGCGCATATCACCTCAAAGAAGTAGACGAAGGGGATGACGAGGCCCACCACCCATATGGGGTGGATCCTGAGGGCTTTTGGGAGGAGCTCCAATGCGCTCCGCTTCGACTTGATGAGCTCCGACTCCATGAAGGAAAAGGAGAGGTAAACGCAGGACGAGGAGAACCAGAGGAATGGGAAAAAAGCCATCAAGAGGTCAAGGGGAGAGATGCTCTTGCCCAATAACACGTCCCCTATCAAAGAGAAAGGGGACAAGCCGGCCAATTCCGAATAGCCGTACATCACGATGGGAAAGACGAATAGGAAGAAGAGGGAGAAGAAGGAGAAAGTGGACAGCATGCTGAACTCCTTAAAGCTCCTGCTCACCAAAGGGAGCAAGAGGGAAAGGGAAAAGAGGGGGATGTCACTGAGCAGCACTATGGAGAAGAGCTGGAGATTGAGTTTGGAGAAGAAAAGTTGGATGAGGACAGAGGTCAGGAGATAAGGGAGGAGTTTTGAGGAGAGGAACTTCCACCTCTTCATCGGGACGAGCAAGATGTGCTCCATCACGTGCTTGTCCTGCATGAGGGACATGCCGAACAGGCTCGCCGTCAAGATGCTCGGGAGTAGGAGGAGGACAGGGGTCAACAGGTTTTGGATGGGCCTAAAACTTGGAAGTTGCTCTGGGGAGAGGTTCTCCCTTGGACTCTCCCCCAATTCGATGTACCTCACCCTTATGGGTTCTGACACGTTCTGGGGGAGGGAGCTCAAAACCTCTTCCGCGTGTCTCCTCGCGACCTCCTTTACGTATTCATAGGCCAGGAGGGACTTGGCATACCCGGGGATGTAAACGTCAATCGTGCCTCCTTGTAAGGTGAAGTACACATCTGCATCCTCGTTCACCAATTCGATCTCCGGGACCTCCCTCAAATACCCCTCCAATTCGGGGAGGCCCTGGACGCTCACCCTGTAGAAGCCTAACAAAACCCTACTCTGGGAGAAGTTCGGGCTGTAAAATAAGTAGAGGAAGAGGAGGAGGAAGACCGAGGCGAGGAAGAGGGAGAGGAATTGAGGGGAAACGCTCCGTTTGATCTCCCACTTAACCAGTTTGAGCATCACTTTAAGATGAACAGCAGGATTTATATGTTTGTCCCGAGATTTCTTAGACATGATAGAGACTAAGGGCCTCACGAAGTTCTACGACGGGACGAGGGGGATAGAGGACTTAAACATAACCGTGAGGGAGGGAGAAATCTTCGGCCTGTTGGGCCCAAATGGTGCTGGTAAGACCACCACCTTGAAGCTCCTTTCTTGTCTCCTCAAGCCGACGAGGGGGACAGCATTGATAAATGGTTTCGATGTAAGGAAGGACGAGATAAAAGTCAAGAGGATAGTGGGTTACATGCCAGAAGAGAACGAGTTCTATGAGGAAATGAGGGTTGAAGATTACCTCCAATTCTTCGGGGAGCTCTACGGAGTGAAGGACTTGAAGACGAGGGTGAGAGAGCTCATGCAAAGGCTTGGACTCTATGAGAGGAGGAGGTCGAGTATTTCCACGCTGAGCAAGGGGATGAAGAGGAAGCTCCTCTTCGCGAAGACCTTGATACACAACCCACAAGTGTTGTTATTGGATGAGTTGACTGGGGGGATAGACCCCATAACGTCCAAGATGCTCATGGAGTGGGTGAGGGAACTAAAGAAGGGAAGGGTCATCATCTATTCCACCCATAACCTCCACCAAGCGGAGCTCATATGTGAGAGGGTGGCTATCGTAAACAAAGGTAAGCTCGTCGCCTACGGCCCCGTTAATGAGTTAAAGCTCAGATTCGGGGTTCCTGACTTAGAATCGGTGTTCTTCAAGGCCGTCGAAGTACGCCAAAAAGCTTAAAAGTCATTACTTGACAATGATACCATGGGTCAGCTCGAAGACGTCCTGAGGCGTTTTGAACTGAAGAAAGAGGCAGAGAAAAGGGTGAAGGAGAAACTCTCGAGTAAAGTATCATTGGCGATCGAAGAGAGGCTCATAGAGAGGGAGTTAAGGCTCATGGGAGTGAAGGAAGAAGAGATCCCAAAGATCATGGAACTGCGGGTCTCACTCTATCACCCAATGGATCAGTTCTCCCTCTATTTCCCGCCAAAATTCCGCTATCACTAATGCTGGTTTAGGGATATGCCCTATTAATCACCCTAGGGAAGGGGATGGTGTCCCTTATGTGGTCCAGTTTGCAGACCCACATCACGAATCGCTCCATCCCCAGTCCGAACCCAGAATGAGGGACTGAACCATACCTCCTCAAGTCCAAGTACCACTCATAATCCTTTGGCCTGAGCTTGAACAGCTTCATGTTCTCCTTCAACTTCTCGAGATCATCTTCCCTCTGACTTCCCCCTATGAGCTCGCCATAGCCCTCTGGGGATAGGAGATCATCGTTCAGGACCTTATTTTCATCCTTGGGATCCACCTTCATGTAGAAGGCCTTTATCTTCCTGGGATAATTGGTGAGGAAAATGGGTTTCCTCAAGTCCTTAGTTAACTCCCTCTCCTCGTCCGCCCCTAAATCCTCTCCCCACTCTATCTCCATTCCCCTCCTTTGAAGGATCTCAATGGCCTTGTCATAAGTCATTCGCTTGAAGGGAGGCTTGACCCTCTTCAGGACCTTCACATCTCTTCCCAAGAACTCCAACTCTTCTTTCCTCTCCTTCACCACCTTCTTCACCATGTAACTCACCAATTGCTCCTGAATCCTCATGTTCTCCTCGTGATCCACCCAGGCAGCCTCCCCCTCCAAGTGCCAATACTCCGCTAGGTGCCTCCTCGTCCTGGACTTCTCCGCCCTGAAGGAAGGGGTCAAGGAGTATACCTTTTCCAAGGAGTAGATCAGGGCCTCTAAGTATAACTGGGCGGATTGGCTCAAGAAGGCGGTCTTGTCAAAATATTTGAACTTGAACAGGGTAGCCCCTCCCTCGCACGCGCCGCTCACTATGATGGGAGGAGTCACCTCCCAGAACCCATGTTTGTGGAACCACTCCCTCGCAGCCCTCAAGGCCGTGTCTTTCACCTTCATGATGGCTGTGAGCTTCCTCGACCTCAGCCACAAGTGCCTGACATCTAAGAGGAACTCCACGCTTTGATCCTTGGTTATAGGGAACACCTCTGCCTCCCCCACCACTTTCAACTTCTCCACGGCTATCTCATGACCTCCTGGCGCCCTCTTGTCCTTCTTCAAAGGACCTGACACGATGACGGAAGATTCTATCCTCGCCTTCTCAACCCCCTTCAAACTGCTCGGGACGACGCATTGAACTATCCCCGTAGAATCCCTCAGGACGAGGAACACTTTATCCTTCAGTTCCCTCCTCCTGAAGATCCAACCCCTCACCTTGACCCTCTTCCCCACGTGCTTGGGGAGGTCCTTAATTCTCATACCAAATCATCCCCTTCCATTCATTTTAAATCAATCGATTCCTCCAACAACTTCCTCACTTCCTTCACATC
>JAGHCF010000018.1:0-6524 GCA_021160605.1 Nanobdellota archaeon
AAGTGGAAGGGGAAAGGATACGGAGCTATAACAAGTTTTGGGCGGTTTTGGGTTCCCTCTTGTTCCTCCTCTTAGGGGTCACCCTGGCGTTCGTGTGGTAGGGATGAAAATCATTTCAATAAGAAAGGTGAAGAGCCCTCACATATCCGTAGTAGTCCCCACGTTAAATGAGGAGAGGTACATAGAAAGATGTTTGTCCTCTTTGAGGAGACAGGATTTCGACGGGAGATACGAGATCATCGTCAGTGACGGTTACAGTCAAGACAAAACGCTGGATATAGCCAAGAAGTACGCTGACAAGATAGTCCTCACGAGGAAGAGGGGGGCAGGGGCTGGAAGGAACGCTGGAGCGAAAGTTTCTAAGGGGAAGATCCTAGTGTTCATCGATGCCGATACTGTGGTACCGAACAACCTCCTCTCTAAGTGCTTTGATCTCTTTAAAGATGAGAGGGTCATAGGGGCAACCTGTTACGTGCTCTTGGATGACGAAAAGTACTGGCTCGGGGGGAGGATAGTGAACAACTTGAACAGATTGTTATTAAGGCTGAAGGTGGGCATCCTCCCCGGGATCTGTACCATTATTCGGAGAGAGGTCTTCTTTAAGGTAGGAGGCTATAATGAAGATATCTGGCCATGCGAGGATGTCAACTTCTCGTTCAAGCTAAGGAAGGTGAAAGGAAAGTTGGCTCAACTCAGGGACGTGAAGGTCTTCACCTCTGCTAGGAGGGCAAAGAGCCACGGACTGCTTAGGTCCCTCTGGATGTGGCCCTTTGGCTATTATTTGGCCCGATTAGTCGGGAAGGAGATTCGATATGATGTCGTGAGGTGATCAGAGCTCTATCACTTCTAGTTTTACCCCGGACTCAGAACAGGCCTTTTCTAGGACTTCATGATATGGTCTCCACCCCTTGAACTTCTCCTTGTCTTTGGCGAAGAAGACGACATGAGTTATGCCTTGAGACTTTAGTTGTCTTTTCACTACCTCCATCATGTTGTCCACCATGGGAGGAAGTAGTTTCTGATCGTACCATGGGATCCGATCCTCTGGCCTCAGGAGACCAAATTTCCCTGAAAGTATCCTGAAACCCACCCCATCCCTCTTGCTCAACTCGTAAACGCGCCTTATCCTCTTGCTGATGTACCTCTCGATGGCTGGAAGGAGCCCTTCATCCCTCCTTTTCTCCTTACAACATATGGTGCAGTATATCTTCACTTTAACCTCACCTTCACGATGAAGATCGCCTCAGACTCCGGTTCGGGAAGATATCCGGGCCAAGGATTCAAGGGAGGGAGATCCATAAGTTCCCCGAGGACGATGCCCTCTACCTCTTTCTTTAACCCGTTAAAGCACCTCTCAAGTAGCTTCTCCAGTTCTCCTTTTCCGAATACCCTTTTTTGGGGAGTTACTCCGTATTGAAAGATGATCTTTCCGTCCCTCTCCTCTAGGCTCGCTCCCTTAATCACGTGACCTGGATAGGCTGGCAAGGAGAAAATGACACTATTTTTCCCTACCCTCTTGCACTCTAACAAGGCGTCCTCTAGACCATTCACTAAATATTGGAATGTTTCTGAGGAGATGATGGGCATAATCTTGTCTCGAAAGGGGAGTTTTCTAGCATCGGCTAGGACGAGTTCCACCTTTTTTTCCCTCCTAGCCTTCTTAATGGTCTCAGGGGAGTGTGTAGTCCCTATCACGTTCTTTCTCCTCTCTCGGAGTTCTTTGATAGTCTCTTTCGCGTTCCTGAGGGCGGGGAGGGAGAGGTCCACTCCTACGAAGAAGAGGTCCTTCTTCAAGTCCTCTAAGTAGAACATATCCCCACAACCCACATCGCACACCCTTTCCCCGTCCCTGAACTCCTTTAGCACCTTAGGGTAGAAATATTCCCCTCTAATTTCGTACCTATACCTTTGGTGTAACTCTTCCCACACCTTCGCGCCCATGAAAAGAGATGGAAAATGGCTTTTAAATGTTTCAGCTCCAGAGGGTGGTCTCTACCTCCCTCACTCTCCTCCTCATCCTCACGTTTCTCTTTATCAGATCGTACCAGAGATATGTCCTTCCCTTTTCCTCCCACTTCTCGTATTGTCTCAAGGCCTCCTCCAAGTTGGAAACCTTCCAAGAAAAGGGCTCTTTCTCCTCGAACTTCCTGACACGGGGATCAAAATATTCGGTGTGCGGCTTCAGCTCATCCACGGAAGATAGGATGATGTGGAGGGTCTCCATATCATTACCCCCTCCAGAACACTTGTATGCCTCCTCTGCCCCTTCCACGCTCCTCCTAAGCAAATTCGTGAGGACCTTACACAACCTGCTCCTGGCAGCGAACTCGAGTTCTGGGTCAATTTCACCCCCTTCGTACTTGTTTAAGAGCTCTTCCAGCAATTCTTTAGCCCTTCCTTTCTTAACCACATTCGTCAGGGCATACTTCACCTTCTCTCTGGTCAAAAGCACATAGGGGAGGTCTAACTCCTTCAGATAGGCGTTCAGCTCCTTTGAGGAGATGGTGGGAGCAGGTATCGAAGAAAGTTTCAAGAGCACCCTTTTCTTTCTCAACACCCTCCCCTAGTTAGTTTGAGACTTGAGATTATTTAAGAATTCTTACGCCAGGATTATTGTTTTTTGGTAGAGAAAACGCCGGGGGTGGGATTCGAACCCACGAGGGCCGAAGCCCACCAGCTCTCCAGGCTGGCGCCTTGGACCGCTTGGCTACCCCGGCACATAAGAAGAGAGACGGCCTTTATTTAAAACTATAGTTCTATTTTGATCTCCTTTCCTAGGAGCTTCTTAAGGTCCCTAAGGGTCTTCTCCCTCACATAGGTAACCCCTTTCCAGCGCTTCCTCGCCTTGTCCAGCTCTAAGATGGTACTCTTTGACGCTTTTGAGAGGCCCCCATCTCTTTTCAACTTTGCCTTCAACACCCCTTTTTCAGGGTGCCTACTATCTTTTATGATGAAGGCTGTCTTTCCAATGATCCAAAGTTCCCCTTCCTTGTCATCATACAGGAACCTGAGCCCCTTCCCGGGCTTTATCTTTCTCATTTCCACCAAATGAGTCATGACATTCAATAGGTCCGTGGCAGTGCTCTTTGCCTTCTTCACCTCATCACTGGTTACTACCCTCCCCTGTTTGAGAGCACTCTTCAAGGATGCAAGGTAATCCACAAAATCCATATAACCTGAGGGGATCTTTTCTCCTTTTATTAAGTATTTCTTAAAGGCTTGGTAAGGAGAAAGGCCACCGGTCTTATAACCCATCTCCCTCAAAACTTCCTTCACGGTCTTCCTGAAAACCCGATCTAACTCCTTCAACTCTTTCCTTATCCTTTCTTTCCTGAGTTTCTCGTAAAGCCGATCAACGACCCCCAAATACTCTTTTGCCCTCCTCCAATGCTTATCCAACTCTTTTCCACTCACCTTTCTCCCCTTATGCTCCACTTCCTTCCTGAGCTTGATGATCTCCTCAAGCCACCTCACGTATTTGGCGGAGAGTAATCTCTTCTTGACGAGATATTTTCTCATCAACACAGGTGTCTCCCCATAGTGTGCTGGTGAGATGCCCAAAAGCATCAAGACAGCCTGAGAAGGGTTCAGCATAGTGTAGTACACTTGTTCTGTGACCAATTGCTCAAGTTGTGAGTCTATTTGCTTTTCCAACAACCTGGCAGAATTTATGAAACTCTCAATGGCCTCAGGAGTTGGTGTTATCTTTCCCATCTTTAGTAACAGCCTCCAAGGGGTGAAGAGGCCCTTATCATATAAAGGGACACCATCCCTCAAAAGGGTGAAGATGACAGGATTTGCGTTCCTGAGGTGCTCCCAAAACTCTGTGAGGAGGTAGGTCTGAATGACGAACTTCTTGCTTATTTCTAGGGCCACGGAATTTATGATCCCAAATAGTTTCTGTTTCGCCTCCACCCTCGTCATCTCCTTCAAATCCGTGTCGTCCACCACCACCGCCAGATCGTAATCGCTGTCCTCCTTCGCCTCCCCCCTTGACCAAGAACCGAAGAGCACCACACATAAGATGTACTTATCAAACCTCTCCCTCACCTGCTCCACCAACTTCATGGACTTCTTCAACATGTTCATGAAGCCTTTATCGTAAAGAACTTCGGCTTTCAATAATTTGGAGACGAACTTCTCATTCTTCAAATGAAATTGCTCATAGACGAAGGAAAGGGGAAGCCCTCCCTTGAGTTCCCTGAACTTCAAGTCGTTCAGGATTGCTTTCTCCTCTCCATCCAAGACAAGCACGGAGAGAAGAGCATCGCCGTACTTCCTCGCGTAATTTTTCATCCAAAAAAAGAGAACTCAGGAAGAATATAAACTTAATGCCTAAACCTCAAACCTAACCAGGAAAGGAGGAAGAAGAGGAGGAGGTAAGCGATGTTCACGTTTAAGTTCTTAAGCTCTTGCAGGCTATAGCCGAAAGCCATGCTTTCCTTCAAAAGGTTCATCTCATTGCTCAGCGGGAAAACGTCAGAGATGAACCTCAGGGGTTGGGGAAAGAGCTCGCTTGGATAGAAGATGCCAGAAATGAAGAGGAAAGGGAGGGTGAGGAGCAAGGACAACAGTATCGCTATCCCTTGATTCTCGCTGAAGATTCCTATCAACATACCTAATAGGGTATTTATGCTGGTGACCACGAGAATGGAGACCAGGAGAGAAACGAGATTCAGTTCCAACCAGGAGAAGGAGGAAAATAGGGGAAAGATGACGAGGAATTGGACGGTGAGGACTAAGTCAAAGAAAAGGGTCTTGGAAAGAATATAAGTCAAATTTGGGGTGCCCGAGGTCCTTAACCTCAGCAAGAACTTCCTCTCCCTATCCCATATCACGCTGCTGGACACCAACAACAGGGCTGTGAAGAGGGTGAGGATGGAAAAGGTTATGGCTGCCCCGATCCCCTTCTCGTTCTTGAGTTCGAATGCCCCCTCCTTCACAGGGACCACGGGTTCGGTTATGAAGGTCACGTCCATACGCTTTATCTTACTTAACATCTCCTGAATTTGATTCAAGTTATTCATAAGCTCGGTTCCATAGCCGACCAAACCCACTAGCAACTTAGCAGCTTCCAACAAACCCTCTATCTTAGTTACTTCTTCTCTTATCCCTTCCCCAGCCTTGGACAGAAGGGCGTTCTCGTAATTCCTAAGGCTTAGCTGGAAGAAGAACTCTAAGTAACTCGCTAGCACAGGATTCGAGTTGTCGTAAAACAAATAGATCTCCGACTTGTTTAGGTCTTCCAACTTCCTCGTGAAATCCCTAGGTATGATGATACCTAAGAATGCTTCCTTCTCTCTGATCATCTCCTTGATTTGGGCTTTGCATTCTCCTGCCACTTCCACCACAGAGAATCTCTCCTTCAAGGCCTCCACTAAGTCCACGGACTCTTCATCCAAATTACATAAAGCCACCTTTATCTCCACTCCTGGCTGGAGGTTGGTGGATAACTGATAGACTACCCCTATCAGGAGGGGAAGGAGGAGGATCATGAAGATGAACTTCTTCCTCCTCATGGTCAGTAAGTACTCCTTCCTTAACAAGCTCCAGAGCTTCACGCGCTCACCACCTTCAGGAAGAGGTCATTTATATTCGGTTTCCTGGAGGAGATGATCTCATGTTCGTAGCACCTTAACAACCTCTGGAAGGCTCTCTTCTTCTCCTCTCTCACCCCAAAGAGGAGAGTATCTATCTGTACGTTCAATACATCTATTCCCTCTTCCTTGCAGGATGCGATTATCTCCTTCAAAGCCCTCTTGGACAACGATTTGAACTTCACCTCATACACATAATCCAACCCCACTTTCTCCTTGATGTCCTCCACATTCCCATAAACGAACTTCTTCCCTTCCTTCAGGACGAGGAGTTTCGTGCAATTTTTCTGAGCTTCATCCAATAAATGAGTTGTCAGGATCACTGTGCAGCCCCTTTTCCTCAACTTCTTTATGAAATTCCAAAGGAGGTTTCGATTGTAATAGTCAAGGCCCGTGAAAGGCTCGTCCATGAAGATCAGCTTGGGTTCATGAAGCAAGGATAAGATCACGTTTAACCTCGTTTTTTGGCCTCCAGATAGGTTGCTCGCTGGTTCGTCTAGTTTCTCTTCCATCTCTAATTCTTTCAACATCCTTCTCCCGACCTCCAGCGGGCTCTTCGCCCCGTAAAGAGAGCCGAACAGGAGGATGTTCTCCCTGACCGTTAGCTCCTCAAAGAAGGAGTGGCCTTGGGGACAGAATCCTATGAGCCTCTTACTCCTCCAGAGGGGCCTCCCATAAAAGCTCACCTTTCCACTTCTCTTCTTCACCAATCCCAAGATGAGTTTCAACAAGGTGGTTTTCCCAGAACCACTCAACCCAACTATTCCGAAGATATCCCTCTTCCTCACTTTAAATGTCATGTTCTTTATGATGCCCCTTGGGCCTCCCGAGAGCTCCTTGATCACCAAAGGGAACACCTTCTTTTCTTTCCTGAAGAACATGTGGTTATAAGGCAAGGCTCATTTTATCTCTTTTACTATCTTGCCC
>JAGHCF010000009.1:0-2733 GCA_021160605.1 Nanobdellota archaeon
TCTTCGGGACGCTCTTCATCCTCCTCTCGACTCCAGGCATCTTGTTCCTTCTCCTCTCCATCTTCAAGTGTGGTTTCATAAGTGATAAGCTCTGTTGCGATTTTGGGAATGAGGTGTGTTGTTTCGGCTTGAAGAGCTCCGGGTGCATCACCATCCTGAACTCCATGGAGGAAACCTGTAGGAGGTATTGTTTTGAGCTCCAATCTAGAGCCACGGGAGGTCTAACCGAGTTCAGCAAGAGCAGATATTGTGAGTCGAATTGTACGTCCGTACTTCCCTGTTACGTCTCCCTCTTGAACGGGACTTCCGTTGAGGTGACGTGCGAGTGAGCATCTTGATAAGAGACGTGAGATATCTGACGAAGGATGGGGTGAAGAAGGGAAACATCTACATAGAAGAGAACCTGATCTCGGAATTCAAGGCGAACGAGGCCGATGTGGTGATAAATGGGAAGAATAAACTAGCAATCCCGGGTTTGGTGAATCTTCACACCCACTCCCCCATGACTTTGTTCAGGGGATATGGAGACGACATGGAATTACACGAGTGGTTGGAGGAAAAGATATGGCCCTTGGAAAAGAAACTGACGAAGAAATTGGTGTATTTGGGGAGCAAATTAGCGATAGCTGAGATGTTGCTGAATGGAATAACCACCTTCAACGACATGTACTTCTTCATGGATGGTGTAGCGGAAGCTGTTGAGGAGAGCGGGATAAGGGGTTTTTTGGGCTATGGTATGATAGATTTGTTCGATAAAGAGAAAAGAGAAAAAGAGATCAAAGAGACACGGAGTTTTGTGAAAAGAGCGAAGAGATATGAAAGAGTTGTGCCCACCATGACTCCTCACGCAATATATACGTGTTCCAAAGAACTCTTAGAGTGGACGAGGGACTTCGCGAGGGAGAAAGGGTTGTTGATACATATTCACCTCTCCGAGACGAGGAAAGAGGTCTATGACTTCTTGAAGAAGGGGAAAAGGCCGGTGGAGTACTTGGACTCTCTTGATTTCCTGGGTGATGATGTGATAGCCGCCCATGTCGGATGGGTAACCATGAACGAGATGAAGATCCTCTCGAAAAGAGGCGTGAGCGTAGCCCACTGCCCTGTAAGCAACGCGAAGCTGGCCTCTGGAGTTGCTCCTGTCCCTGAAATGTTGAAACTTGGGATCAACGTAGGGTTGGGGACAGATGGAGCAGCGAGCAATAATTCTCTTGATCTGTTCCAAGAGATGAAGTTCTGTGCTTTAATTCACAAGGTGTACAGGTGGGACCCCACTTTAGTGAATGCGAGGGAGGTCTTCGAGATGGCCACTGTCAAAGGAGCAAAGGCATTGAGATTAAATGCTGGGGAAATCGCAGAGGGGAAGCTCGCGGACATAGTTTTGCTGGACGAGAGGTCGGTGGGGTTTCAACCATTATACGATCCGATCTCTAATCTCGTTTACTCCAAACCGAGAGTGACCGATGTCATCGTAGATGGTAGATTAGTAGTGAGGGACGGGAAGATACTCACATTCGATGTGGGGGAGACCTTGAGAGAGGTGGAGAAGGTCACAGGGGAAATGGTCCATCGATGACTAGAGTCTCATATTCCCCTCCCTCTCCTGAGATGTGGATGCCATATTTCTCGCGCAGGCGGACGAGTTCCTCAATAACTTTTTCATCGATTTCCCTCCCCACCCAGGACTCATCTAATCCTAACGCAGACACGGAGACTACCTTTACCTTGAACCCAGCATCTAACATCTCCCTCATGATCTTCTCAGGGTCTTTTCTCCACAAGGGAGTGAAATGCTTCAATCCTAATTCGTAACAGATCCTCTCCACTTTCTCCCTTTGATACTCGCTTTCTATCGCTCCAGAAACCACCCCTTCTATTTCATACCTCTCCTTCACCATTTTCAACGCCCCTTTCAGGTCCTCTAGCTCCTCCTCTTTCGTTCCCCTAGTCTCAAACTCAAATAAAGGGACCCCCACCTTCTCCGCAAGTTCTCTCCTTCCCTCCCTTGGGATGTGGAACATCCAAGAATCCTCACCAGTGACCTTCGCGGAAACTAAGACCGCGATCTCAAAACCGTTCTGAGCCATAAGAAAAGTGGAGAAGGTGGAATCCTTCCCACCAGAGAAGAGAGATGCGAGCCTCATCCGTAAATCCTGCTTATGGTGTCTGTGATCGGTTTTTTCTCCATTAGCTCCTTTACCTTCTTCTCGAAGGCTTCTGTCTCCTTCAAAAGGGGTTTAATGTCCACTTCTATTTCAAGGGTCTCGTTCAGGATCTCAATTACCTTGGCAGAGGCCCTTCCATCGGGAAGAAGCGTCTGGGTCTCTGCTATGATGCACCCGAAGGGCACCCCTTTTTCTTTGGCGTTCAGTAGGAGGGAGCCTGTTATGCCTAACACCAATCCTTCCCCCATCTCTTTCATCTCCCCCTTCAACCTCACACCCCCTTCTATCTTGTAGACGTCCTTCCTTGGGCCCAACACGCCTTCTATCGATATCATCCTCCCCTTACACTTCTTAATCCAGCCGACTATCTCCTCTCCGACTTGCTTGTCCACTCTCTTTGGAAGAGGTATCTCAGAAGATAGGAGGACTATGTTCTCTTTCCTCACGTGTTCTATCCTTATGGGGTGCTCTACCTTTCCCTTGGATATGATGGCGACTGGAGGAATGTCTGCTTCTAAGTGCCCTATCCTTTCAGCTTTCAACATCTTACCTATGTACTGGACTACCA
>JAGHCF010000065.1:0-8864 GCA_021160605.1 Nanobdellota archaeon
GAGATGAGGAGGTTGGTGAGGGGAGAAGTTAAGGTAGAGGTGCCCTCTGATAGGAAGGCCGTGGTGTACGTGGAGGAAAGAGAGGTCCCAAAGCTCATAGGGAGAAAGGGAAAAAGGATCGCGAGTATAGAGAAAAAGTTGGGGATGAGTGTAGACGTGAGGCCCTTGGAGAAGGAGAGGATAGACTTTGACGTGGAGATAGGTGATAAAAATGTTATCGTGTATGTGGAACCAGGGCTCGTGGGGAAGAATGTGGAGATTTGGATAGATGGGAAGAAGGTCTTCGAGTCCACGGTTGGAAAGAAGGGAATGATCAGGATAAGGAGGAGGAGTGAGGTAGGAGAGGAAATCGTTCGGGCTTTCAAGGAAGGACGGGAGATAAAGGTGGTCTCGTGAAGGTCTTGGCCTTCTCGGATATTCATGGGAACTGGTATCAACTCATGAAGCTAAAGGAGAAAGAAGCGGATCTCGTGATCGTTTGTGGTGACTTGAAAGGAAAGTCGAACAATGTGGAGTATGGGCTCTCCATCCTGGCAGAGTTCAACAAGAAGGTCTTGATCGTACCCGGGAATTTTGAGAGGCCCGAAGAGGTGGATGAGTGGTGCCTAAAGTACGATTTCATCAACCTCCATGGAAGGTTGTACGAGTTCATGGGCTACAAGTTCTTCGGGATAGGTGGGGCGTTGAGGGGTCCTTTTAACACGCCTTTTGAAATGGAGGAAGAAGATTTCGAGCGCTTCTTGAAGGGGTTGAAGAGCGATGACAAGACCATCTTGGTGACCCATAATCCTCCTTACAAGTGCGTGGACAGGACCACTGTGGGGATCCACATAGGTTCCAAAGCCCTCAGGGATTTCATAGAAAGGAACGTCATCAAGCTCTGTTTGTGCGGACACGTGCACGAAAGGGCTGGTGAGAGTTGTATAATAAACGATACTAAGGTGATAAACGTTGGGAAGAAGGGAGTGGTGATAGAGCTTTGAGGATAGTGATCACTGGGACCCCAGGGACGGGAAAAAGTGAGGTCGCCAAGCTCTTGGGGAGGAGGCTCAGGATAAGGGTTGTTGACTTGAAACCATTCCTGGAAAGGGCGAAAGTCGGGTACGATGAGAAGAGAAAAAGTGATGTGATAGATGAGGAGAAGTTAGTGAGGCTCCTCAAAGGCTTAAAGGGAGATTTCATCTTGGAAGGTCACTTAACCCATTATCTCCCTCCAGATGAAGTGGACCTATGTGTGGTCCTCACTTGCAGCGGGAAGGAGTTGAGGGAAAGGTTAAGGAAGAGGGGGTGGGGCGAGGAGAAAGTGGAAGAGAACGTGATGGCCGAACTCGTGAAAGTCTGTTTGGGAGAAGCTATGGATAGGGGACACAAACCTTTAGTCATAGACACCACTGGCAAAGGCGCTGAGGAAGTGGTGGAGGAGATCGTGGCTTTTATATCTGAGCGTATGAAGAAAAAAGTATGATGCTCGCTTTCTTAGGAATCCTCATAGGTCTCATACCAGGCCTCCATGTGAACCTCATAGCCCCCCTGATCAAGAACGTTGAGAACTTCTCTTTCATCGTGGTCTCTATAGCTTTGATGGCAAACTTCTTCGAGTTCTTGAGGTCCTCTCTGTTCTACTCCCCAGGGGAGGGAGACGTCCTGACAGTGCACCCTATGAGGAGGCTGACGGAGGAAGGTAGGTTCTTGTATGGGATCAAGTTATTAGCCTTAGGTGGGTTGGGTGGAGTTTTATTGAGTGTGGTCTTTCACCCCCTTCTCTTGTCCCTGATACCGCTCGTTTATTATGAATTGAAACCCCTCATCCCCTTTCTCCTCTTATTGATCTCCGTTCACCTGATCTTGAAGGACAAAGTGCCCTGGGCTCTAACTTGCTTCTCGCTTTCTGGCCTCCTGGGACTTTGCGCTCTCAATTCAAACATGAGGGAGCCCTTGCTTCCCCTGCTCACTGGCATGTTCGGGATTAGTTCTTTACTATCCGTCAAGAAACCCTTTAAGAGGCAGATGAAGATGGTATCTTTTATTTTGGATAAAGTGGACGTCATGAAGGGGCTCTTCCTTGGCTTCTTTTCCTCCTTTGCCTTGAGCGTCATCCCATCAATAGGCCCAAGTCAAGCATCCATGATCGGGGCAGAATTCGAGCGAAAGAGAAAGGATGAAGTCTTCCTCATCTCCATAGGTTGCATAAACACGAGTGACGTCCTACTTTCCCTCTTTTCCTTGGAGGCGATAGGAAAAGCAAGGCTAGGTGCTTTCTCCTACATAAGGGAGTTCAACCTTCCTCTCTTGTTGTTAGTCTCCCTCTTAACAGCCTTTTTCTCCTACTTCCTTCTCGTCAAGCTCTCCTACTTTCTCTCCAAGAGATTGGAAAAGATGAACCTCTTCCTCCTGAAGTCCTCCTTGCTCTCCCTCATCTCCTTCCTTTGTTTTTACCTTGATGGGTTTAAAGGGGTGTTGGTGCTCTTCTTCTCCACCCTTTTAGGGCTCCTAGCAGAAAGGAAAGGTGTCATGAAGAGTCACGGGATGGGTTGCTTAATCATCCCGACGCTCCTCTACTATTTATGAACCTCTCCAATCCCTCTTGCACCTCTTTTTCCTTTCCGAAGAGGGACTCCACCCTGCGCTTGACGATCTCTAGAACTTGCCTCATGTACCCAGTGATGTTGAACTTCTCAGCCAATTCCAGAGAGGGTTTCAAGTATTTGTTCACTGTTCCCTCTGCCACCGTGAGCACGAGTTTCCCCCCGCACTTCAAGCACTTCCCTCCCAAGGGAATCCTCCTGTACAATTCATTACAATCTATGCACCTGAAGCTCTGCTTGCTGAACTTCCTCAGGTTTCCCTTCAAATCTTGAAGGAAGTGCTTCTCTATCACCAACCTGGCTACATCTTCGGAGTCCACCGCCTTTATCTTCACGGCAAGCTCCATTTGTTTCTCCAACTTATCTAGCATGAGGAGTAAGGTCTTGTAGGAAGACACCAGTGTCCCAGAGTTCATGTCCTTAACGGGGTGTGTATACCTCATCCCGAAGAACTGTTCTGGCTTACCAAGCCTGTCCTCTATCCTCTCGATTGAAATGTCCCAGGGATAAGCGAACTCTTGGCTCTTCTCATATAACGCTAACGGGTAGTAGGGAACTACGTCCATGTTATATACTTCTGAGTCCACTCCCATGGGGTCTAAGTTCACTGTCAGAACCAGGGGGGCATCCATGGTCCTTGAACCCCTCTTGTCCGGGAGGTATTGTCTGGAGAAGTTCAGGAAGGCATCCATTAACAGGATGATGGCCGATTCGTCCCCATCACAATTCCTCCTCATGGCCGCGTGGAAGTAGGGGTGAGCATAAAAGCCTTGGGTCTTGCTGAACCCTATGATCCTCCCGACTACTCCAGCAGAAGTGTGTGGAGCTATCCCTATCACCAACATCCCTATGAGATCCTCCTTTGACTTAACGTTATAGAACGGTTCGAGGCCATAGAACCTGACCAGGAGATCATCTATGAAGTTGGCCGCTTTTATCAAGAAATCCACTATGCTCGCCTCTTTGTACTCACAATCCGGCAGGATCAGATCTTGAGGGAACAGTTCGACTACCTGATCGTCTCTCACCAACTCCCTCCCGTACATGTCCTTCTCGTAACCCAACTCCCTCAACTTCTCTACTGGAGTCCCTATTTCCTTCGGTGTAAAGTGGGTCACTGGGACCTCTATCATATCATATCTCATAGTGCCATCCTTGTTCACGTATAACCCATGTATTGCCCTCAAGATGCCTTTCTCCAATCTCTCCCCTATCCTAGTCTTGTTGGAGACTCCTCTAACGCCCTTCAGCATGCTGGGCATCTCCACTCCTAAATTCCTCAAGGCTGTGTTCAAGTAGTGTTTTATGTCGATTCTCCTCCTTTGGTATGGTTTGGTGGGGACACAGTGTCTCTCTAATTTAGTTAATTTCCCGCACTTTGGGCATATCCTAAAGGGTTCCGTAGGCTCGCCGCAGACTTCACAAGTAGGAAATATGGTGGTGCGATTGCATTTTCCACAATAGAAAATAGGGAACTCTGCCTCCACGTATCCCAGGTCATAAGCTGCTATTAAGTCCCTCATCCTCCCACCTTGTTGACCACAAGGGAAGAGGACCTGTGGTCTCCCTTTCAACTTCCTCAGCTTGGCCTTTTCTGGCCTCCCCAACCTAGCTCCCAAATACGTTTGAGCTACTTCCCTGACCTCGAACACACAGAGGTTGTTCACGTTCTCTAATGTCTTTTTATTCAAGTCCACTTCTCCGAACTCCTTCTTAGGTACATATCCCAATTGAACTAGGAGGGAGAAAGCCCACTCCCCTTCCACCACAATCTCCCCTCCTTCCACCCTATGAGGTAAGAGGATCTCTTCCAAGATCTCTTTGACCTCCGGATCGTTCCTGACCCTAACGAGTTTTGGGGAGAGGTGGGAACCCTTCAAGGCGGAGATGAGGGTTTGGAGTTGTTCTGGAGTTATGTGACTCCAGAACAGGGTGTAATCGGGATGAAAGGGGACACCATATCTCTCTGATATCTTACATGCCTCCAGCACGTCTATTTTCTCGAATGGATCGAGTTTTGGTCCCCCATTCCTCTCGACTTCTTGAACCCACCACTCTGAGACATAGGGGCTTGGGACTAACTTGTGGCCCTGCTCGTAGAAATCCCCATAGGAAAAGAGGATGTCCCCGAGGAAGAGGATCTTCTCCACCTTGTCCCTCACTCTCAAGGCCTCTTCTTCATCGTTCAACCTCAAGACCGTCCCGTCTTTCAACCTCACCACAGGACCGTAGATGGAGTCACAAGGAGTTATGGCACAAGCCTTGCCAGGCCTCTCCACCTTAAGTTGGGTCCCAGTAGCCACAAAATCCCCGAGTATTCTCATGGTCGCTGGGTGTATGGCAGCTGCTGCCAAGCCGGACAGCCTCGTGCGACCATACCTTATCCTGAAGCCGCCCTTCCTCAAAGGATAAGATAAGATAGGTCTACCTGCCACCGCCTCTTCTATGAACCTGTAGTTCGGCTCTATCCCTTTGGTTTCGACCTTCCCCTTCCCCCCGTGTGCCTTTTTCTGAATTTCCAAGAACTCCTCCAACCAATCCCAATTCAATTCGAAGTCCTTTCCCCATTTCTTCAAGTTCTTCAACAGCTTCTTCGCCTTCTGAGCCAATGCCTCCGCTATGACCAAACACATGCCCCCTCTCACCCTAGGGGTCTCTGCCACGTCCTTCAAGTTAGAGACTTCGAAATCCGTGGTCGGGTCTCCGGTTATCTCGATGGGTATGTGCTCGAGGAGAAAGAACACTTCCTCTTTGGTAGGCAAGTATTGCAACCTAGAAACCCTGTGGTGATAATCCATGAGCTCTATGTAGTACCTCTCTAGCTCTTGCTTCGTCGGTTTGAAGGCATCGAAGCCGAACTTTATCCTCAAATAATCCGTGAGCAAGACCGATACGGCAGCAGCGGTCCCTCCGGCTGCCCTCACAGGGCCAGCATAGTAATTAGCTAAGTATCTCTTCCCTCCCCTGCTCTTTATCCTCAACTCCACGAATCCTTCCAGAGGGGCGGAGACGACCCCGAGGGTCAGGTAGGCGAATCCCGCCCTTATCCCGGTCTCCAGGGCTTGTTCTTGGGAATCGAACTCGCAGAATTTCTCTTTGGCTATCTCCTCTGCTATGATGAGAGCTATCCTCCAATCTCCCGGATGGTATTCCTTCTCCAATTCTCTTATCCTTTCCGGGACACCTTTCCCCACTATCTTGGGTTGAACAGCCCCCACGAGCCCTTCCACCCTTCCTGCCACGTCCTTCGCCAGAGGGATATCTACCCTCGGTTCAGGGTCATAACCTTTCTTCCTAGCTCTTTGGGCTATGGCATATGCTCTTCTGACTTCCTCCTCTATGGCTTTGAAGTACTTCTCCATAACTTAGCCGAAACCCAGCTCATAGAAAAACATTGTTGTAGGAGATTATATGAAGTTCAGGACAGTTACTTTCCCGGTCTTCAAGTCCACTATAGGGACTTTTCCTGGCTCTGGATGGTGACCCACCCTCTCCTGGAAGGTGGTAGTGCTCTGCCAACAAGAAGCTGATAAGAGGGTGACGTTCCTGTACATTCCTACTTTGGATTTATGGATGTGTGCTGTGGCAAAGATGTCTGGAACCTCTTCTATCACCAAGTGATCTTCCTCAAGAGGGGCTGTGGGGACTGCCCCAAAAGTAGGAGCTAAGTGCCTCTTCCTCAGGGCGAGCTCCATGATCTTATCAGAGGCATCGTAACCACCTTGTGCCCTCAGCTTCTCCAGGTTCGACACGAAGAAGTCAAAGGAGTAGCCGTGATACAAGAGGACGTTGAACCCTTGGAAATCGTCATAGCTATGGATGTTGACGTAGGCAGGGTTTGAGAGCATCACCACGTTATCCAGCTCGTAGACTTCTTCTAACAAATCTTTGTAAATGGGTGGTTGGGGTTCCTCCAACCTGACCGCATCGTGGTTTCCTGGCATGATGAAGATGATTTTGTCTTCTGGGATTTGAAGGACGTACTTAGAAAAGAGAGAATATTGTTCGTATATGTCCGCTATCTCCAATTCCTTATACTGTTCTGGATAGACCCCGACACCATCCACCAAATCTCCAAGGATGAAGAGATACTTTATCCTCCTCGCGAGTTCTTTCTGTTTCTCGTTCCCAATCTCCCCCCTCAACCACTTGATGAATCGTTCGAAGTGATCCTTCAAGAACATCTTTGAACCTATGTGCATGTCAGCTATGAACGCTGCCAATCCATCGACGGGGGAGGTCTTCCTCTCCTTTTGGGGTATATCTGGGAAGACTATGTCCTCGATGAAAAAGAAGTTCCCGGACTTCACCCCCACAACCCCTATGACCTCATCTGGCAAGAGCTCCTCCGCTTTTTCGAACACCCTCCTCTTCCTGAAGCTCACTATACCATTCACCACTCCAGTAGGGTCTTCTAACTTCAAGATGATGTTATCCTTGGACGTCTTGCGCTTGTCCATGACCATGGCTATGAGGGTCGCTTGTGTCCTCCCGCTCGAACTTTTAAGCCTATTTATGGAGAGGGCATCCTTTACCTCCATCCTGTTCCTCAAGAAAGAGCTCATCTTCTCGTACCTCTTGTTGAAGTAAATCAACCAATCGTTGATGTCCACCTTCTTCCTCTTACTCTCTTCATAGCTGAAGAGCACTTTGTAATTGGGTCCTTTCTTCCTCCTCGACTTGAACTTATGATATAACTCTCTGGTCACCACTAATGGCTTCTCAGGCATCCTTTCCAAGAACCTCAAGAACTCTTTGGCATCGTCACCCAACTCTAAATCTGGACTGAGTAGAAAGCCTTTTTCCTCGAACAAATCTCTCAGATCCCGAACACCTCCTTGGTCAAGTCGCATATCTTATCTAGGATTTCTCCTTTTATAGATAAGCTTATTTCCCTCGTCCTTCCATACCTACCTTTAGAGATCACTTCTGCTTTTATGAGCCCCAACACATCCAACTCATCTAGGAGGTCAGAGACCCTCCTTTGAGTCAAAGGATTGAGGCCGATGCTCTCACATAATTTACAATAAAAAGAATACACGTTCCCAGTAGTGAGGACATCCCTCAACTTAGAGAGCAATATGGTGGAGTAAAGGACGAGTAGGCTGTGTTTCGTGAGCTTCCTAACGATCTCCAACACGCTATCAGTCTCCATCTTCTTTATAGCCTCGTTCAAGTGTTCCTCTCTTATGGAGTTAGCATTTTCTCTCTCAGCCAATTCCCCGGCTATGCGTAGGAGGTCTAGGGCCTTTCTAGCGTCTCCATCCACGCTCGCAGAATAGGCAGCACATTTTGAGATTATCACTTCATCCACAGCTCCTTTGGAAAATGCTATCTCCGCCCTCTTCCAAAGGATATCCCTCAATTGGAGGGCATCGTAGGGTGGAAAAACTATCTCCTCCTGACTTAAGCTCGACCTCACCCTTGGGTCCAACAAGTCCTTCAAAGTTGCATCGTTAGATATACCTATGAAGCTCATCTTGGCGTTTTCCAACTCCATCCTCGTCAGGTTATAGAGCACATCACTTCCCTGTTTCCTCACTAAAGCATCTATCTCGTCCAAGACTATGATCAACATCCTGGGTTTGGAATCCAGGACATTCACGAATCTGTTGTAGACCTCGTTCGTCGGTAAGCCTGTTGGGGGTACTTGCTCCCCTAAGAGGGAACAAAGATAGGCAAACAACCGGTATTCCGTATCCGCTACCTTCTTCATCTTACAATTCAAATAAAGAGTGTCAAGAGGGATGCCTTTACTCTTGGCCGACAACTCGAGTTGAGCGCATACGTACTTAGTCACCACAGTCTTACCTGTGCCTGGTTTGCCATATATCAACACGTTCGAGGGTTTTTCGAATTTCAGGGAAGGTGCCAAGATCTGGGCTAAGAGCTTTATTTGATCTTCCCTGTGCAGGATTTGTCTTGGGTTATATTTTGGGGTCAAAGCCTCTTTATTTATGAAAATGGATGGTTTCTTTAAGAATTCCTCAAACAGGTTATGAAGAGATGTTTGCATGTCACCCACCCACCCGAAATTTATGTAACTCCAATGGAAATGGAGCTTAAATACTTTTATGTTCTCTTGAATATACTCCCTCACCTTCATTTCAAGTGGAGAGCCTTCATTTCTTTTGGAAGCTTTCTTTCTTATTCTTTTCTATATGGAAAATAAATATAAATAAAGCTAAAAACCTCAATTTCCACTGGAAAAGTTTTCTTAACGAATTATTGGCCAGGGCCTGCAAAGGTTCCAGTGGAAATCAAGGGGGGAGTGACTTA
>JAGHCF010000033.1:0-3046 GCA_021160605.1 Nanobdellota archaeon
AGGAGAAAGTTCATCACCATCGCGATTAGGGAAAATAGGGAGAAGAGGAGCAAGTTCGGAAAAGAGGTGAGTTGCGCGCCGAATAGGAGGTAACCAAAGAGAAGGGTGGGAACTACTATTAGGGGAACTGCCAATAACTTATATCCTATGTTCTCAAAGAAATAATATTCCCCGACGGACATGGGTTTCGTCATCTTTTGTACCATATTCCCGCTTACTATGTCCTCTTCTATCTCCTCTTCTATCCCCACCCACGTGAGAGCTCCCACGACGATGGAGAGCACGTAATAAGTTATCATGTTGTTTAGAGAGTATCCTGCTACGTGTTCCAACCCACCATATTTATACACAGAGACCCAAAGGAAGTAGTAAACAGCGATTTGGAGAGGGTGGAGTATCGCCCAGAGGACGAAGTCTAGCTTATATGCCATAGCATTCGAGGCTATCGCCTTTGCTAAGCCCCATCTTTTCATGATTCATACACCTTTCTAATCACCTCTTCTATCTTGGGCTCCTTTATGCTGAGGTCCTTCACCTCGAAGTTGTTGAGGAGGAAGGTTATGAGGGAAGAGACAGAGGCTTTTTTGAGATTCACCTCTATCCCCGCCTTGTACTTAGAGGAATAGATGAGGGAACACCCTTCTGGCAGGAATATTTCCTTATATTCCTTAGAGAACTCCACCTCTACCAGTTTATTTTCTACGAACTTCTCCTTGAGCTTCTTGAGGGGACCATCGTAAACTATCTTACCCTTATCTATCAGGATCACCCTCTCACAAAGCTCTTCTACGTCACTCATATCATGGGTTGTCAGGATTATAGTCTTCTTTTCCCTTTTGTTCATCAACATCAGGAACTTCCTTATGTTTTCCTTTGCAACCACATCCAATCCTATGGTGGGCTCATCCAGGAAGAGGACCTTCGGGTCGTGGAGCAAGGCTGTTATGAACTCGCACTTCATCCTCTCCCCCAGAGAGAGGTTCCTGACGGGTATCTTCTGGACGTCCTTCACTTTGAGGAGTTTCACTAATCTTTCCAACCTCTCCTCGAACTCCTTCTCATCTATCTCATATATCTCCTTCAGGAGATGGAAAGTGTCCAGGGGAGGTAAGTCCCACCAAAGTTGGCTCTTCTGACCGAAGATGACCCCTATGTGCTTCACGTATTTCTCCCTCTGTTTCCAAGGGATGAAACCGAGGACTTTGGCCTCTCCGGAGGTAGGGGTGAGGATGCCAGTCAACATCTTTATGGTGGTACTCTTTCCCGCCCCATTTGGGCCTATGAAACCTAAGAACTCTCCCTTCTTGACGTCGAAACTTATGTCATCCACAGCTACCTTTATCTTGTACCTTCTCCTCACCAATGATTTTAGGGACCCAATTATCCCCGGCTCCTTCTTGTAAGTCTTGAACTCCTTCCTTAATTCCCTCACCCTTATTATCATGTGCCCCAGAAGTAGTCAGCAACTTTTAAAAGTTAGGAGAGCCCTTGTAAATACGGTGATCGTCTGCGATAATTGTGGGAGCAAGAACGTGAAGTATGTAGGTTCTGTGGTCGTCCCAACACCTCTCGTGAGGGAACTTGAGGTGGAAGTGGTGGAGATATATAAGTGTGAGGATTGTGGGGTTGAGTTCAGGGTTCCGTAAACTTTTTAATCCCCTTCTTCGTTTAACTCGTATTGAAGTCTCAGAAATCGAGAGGAAGAGAAGGAAAATACTAGAGGAGATAAGGAAGTTGGGGATAGACCCTTATCCGCATTCTTTCAAGATAAACGCTTCCATCCGAGATGTCATCAGGGAGAAGAACATGAGGAAGACCTACGTGACCGCGGGGAGGATAATGCGGCTCAGGGACATGGGGAAGATAACCTTCATAAACATAGAGAACGCGGAGGCGAGCCTTCAGTGCTTCCTGAGCGTGGAGAACCTCAAGGAGGATTACGCCTTCTTCAGGAAGTACGTGGGGAGGGGGGACATCATAGGGGTGAAGGGGAGGTTGTTCTACACCAAGAAGGGAGAACTCACCTTGAACGTGAAGGAGTTCAAGTTGTTGACCAAAGCCCTCTTGCCTCCCCCTCAGAAGTGGAAGGGGATAGTGGACGAGGAGATAAGGTACAGGAAGAGGTATTTGGACTTGATCATGAACCCGCGGACCAGGGAAATCTTCAAGAAGAGGGCCTTGATCATAAGGGAGATAAGGAACTTCCTGGACGAGAGGGGTTTCCTGGAGTTCGAGACACCCATCCTCCAACCAGTTTACGGTGGGGCCGCAGCCAAGCCTTTCATAACCCACGTGAACTATTTGGACGAGGATTGGTACCTCCAGATATCTCCTGAGTTGTACCTGAAGAGATTGGTCATAGGGGGGTTCGAGAAGGTATATACGGTGGCGAGGAATTTCAGGAACGAGAGCGTGGACGTGAGGCATAATCCGGAGTTCACCATGTTGGAGGTCTACCAGGCCTACGCTGATTATAATGACGTGATGAAATTAATAGAGGACTTGTTCTTACATGTTCACAAGAAGGTGTTCGGAACCCCAATCCTGAAACTGAAGGATGGGAGCAAGTTCGACTTGAGGAAGAGGTGGAGGAGGCTCACCATGCTCGACGCCTTGAAGGAGTACGCGGACCTAGATGTGGAGAAGATGAGCGATAAGGAGCTCAAGAGGTTGTTGAAGGAAAACGAGATAGAGCTTCCCTTCTACAATCGAGGGTTAGCCATAGCCGAACTCTTCGAGAAGTTATGCGAGCGTGAGCTCATCCAGCCCACCCACATCATAGATCACCCTAGGGAGACCACGCCTCTGTGCAAACTACATAGGAAGAACGAGAGCTTGATAGAAAGGGTGGAGAGTTACATAAACGGGGTTGAGCACACGAACGGCTACACAGAGTTGAACGACCCCATCCTCCAGGAGAAGTTCTTCCTGGAAGAGATGGAGCTCAGGAAGAAGGGGTATGAGGAAGCTCATCCCTTGGACATGGATTTCGTGGAGGCATTGAAGTATGGGATGCCCCCGACAGGAGGGGTGGGGATCGGGGTGG
>JAGHCF010000034.1:0-3928 GCA_021160605.1 Nanobdellota archaeon
GGATAAAATTATTTGATAAGAACTCCGTTGGCGAAGCCCTCTTGAGAAGGCCTGTTGGTTATCTTAACTTTCCCGAGTTCTGTCTCTACTACAGCCCCTTTAGTTAAGATCCCCATCCTCTTATAGTGCCTATTAGCGGGGTTATCTATCACCTTCTTTATCTCCACCCTTTTGACCTTCTTTCCCACCTTCACGTTCACGAACTTGAGCTTGACCGCCTTCACCTTCCTGTTGCCTCCCATCACCCTTATCACTTTCCTCTCTTCCTCCTCCCCTATCGTGGGAAGCACATCTATTCTTCCCAACTCCCTCTTCCTCTTATCCCTGAACTTGTGATATTTTCCCCCGGTGGGTTTCCTTAAGCCTCTCCCTTGCCAGAGCATAGAAAGGTGAACGCAGGGGAATTTAAAAAACTTACTTGGCCTTCATGCTCAGATATATTCTCCTCTTCCTGGGGCTGTCGGGATTATCGATGACAACCTCCCCTTCAAAACCTTGCCCCTTGAAGATCCTAGCCACCTTCCAGAGTTCCTCCTCGCTCTTGGGATAGAACTGGATCACCAGCTTCCCTCCTCTCTTAAGCACGTACCTTATCCCGAAGGCCAACTTCTCGAGGTCTTCCCTTTTCTTCATCCACTGCAAAGCGGAGGCTGAAACGACCGCGTCGAACTCCTCCCTCTCGAACAACTTTGAAAGTTCTCTCATGTCGCCCTCCTTCACCTTTAGCCCCTTCTCCTTCGCCTTCTCCAACATCTTGGGCAAGATGTCTAAACCTATCACTTCGTATCCCTCTTCCTGATAGACCTTCGTGGTGAACCCAACCCCACATCCCAAATCCAACAATTTAGAACCCTTCTTCAACTCTAACAACTCCAGGATCCTATGAGCTATTCTTTCCTGGGCCCTCTTCATTCCTCCAGAGCGCGCGTACCTCTCTATCTCCTCTTCCGTGTAATACAAAGAGAGATCGCCGTAAACCTCCTCAGGCCTCTCTATTTTTACCTTCCATCTCCTTTTGACCATGGACATCTCACGCTCTCTTGAACCTCTCCTTGTCCCTGCGCTCGTACTTCTCCATGATGTCCTCGAAGGCTTTCTCCAAATCTATGTTCAAAGAATTTGCCATGCAGAGGAGAGCGAAGATGATGTCAGCTATCTCCTCACCTATGTCCCCTTCCTCCTCCCCCTCTTTCTTCGGCTTTTCTCCGAACCTGTGATTTATCTCCCTAGCCAACTCTCCCACTTCTTCCATGACCCTCAACATCATGTTACTAGGTTTCCAGTACCCAGGAGTGTTTGACTTTATCCACTCGTCCACGATCCTCTGCATTTCCCTTATTTCCATGGGAAAAGAAGTGAAAGTTCATTTTAAACGTTTGCGTCCGAAAAAGCAAAAGCTTAAAAAAAGCGCCCCCAATACCAAAATAAGGTGCTCAAGATGGAAGGCGTGAGACCGCTCGATTTGCTCAACGAAAGCAAGGGGAAGAGGGTACTAGTGGAACTCAAAAATGGGAAGCAGTTCATAGGTAAGCTCGTGTCCTTCGACATTCACATAAACACCGTCCTCGAGGAGGCCCAGGAGATGGAAGATGGGGAGATCAAGCGAAACTTGGGCAAGATATTCTTGAGGGGAGACACCATCATAATGATATCTCCTTCTGAGTGATTGGGATGAAAGGGACTCCATCCATGGGTAAAAAGGGCAGGAGTAAGACCCACGTTAGGTGCAGGAGGTGTGGGAGGCATTCCTACAACTTGGCGAAGCGCTATTGTGCGCACTGCGGTTTTGGGAGGAGCAAGAAGCTCAGGAATTACAACTGGTCCGCAAAGAAAGTAAACAGGAAGAGAAAGCCCAATAAGTAAGTTTTTAAACGGATTGAAAGATTAGGAAATTGGGCCGGTAGCTCAGCTTGGTAGAGCAACTGGCTCTTAACCAGTTGGTCGCGGGTTCAAATCCCGCCCGGCCCATTGAAGGAATCCGAACTCGAGAAAGAATTGAAAGAAGGACTGATCAAAGCCTTAGGGATCATCGCGCCTTCTTCCTCCCTCACGAGCGCTCTCTTCATCCATGAAGTGATAGGACTAGCGAGCACTGGAGTGCTCTCCAACGCCTTAGTCATATACACCTTCGCAACTGCCCTCTCCTCCCTCACCTCAGTCTACAGCGGGTATTGGTTCGTGAAAGAGCTCAAGGAATATATTAGAAACCACGATTCTTCTCGGGTTCCCTGACTTCCTCAAGTTCTCCCTTGAGCAGTTTATCTATGGCCTCCCTCGCGCTCATCCTCCTCGGGAGCTTGTACAACTCGATGAAGTTGTCCCTCAAGACGTGAAAGGGTCCCTCCCCTATTCCACCAACTAACAGGACATCCACCTTCTCCTTCACCAAGAAGCGAGCTGCAGTTATGCCTATTTTCCTCTCCAACTTCGCTCCTGGGTTCTCCTTTGCCTCCCAACCCTTTACCTTCCCCTTCCCCACATCGACCAGCAAGAAGTAGGGAGCTCTACCGAAGTGGGGCGAAGTCCTTGAACTTAGCCCTTTATCCTCCACCACAGGGATTGCCACCTTGAAGCTGTCCCTTTCCTTAGGCTCGACGTGAATCGTTAAGGTGTCCACCTCCCTCACGACCTCCTTCACCTTTTGTTCTATCTCAGTGGATATCTTGTGCGCCTTATCCACAGGGAGCCCTCTCTCCACCTCCACGTGCATCTCCCCGAAGACGAATGGACCCGACCTCCTAAGTCTCAGATCGTGCACTCCTTTTACCCCCCTGACTCCCATCGCTGTCTCCTTGATAAGGTCCTTCAACTCCGGTTCCAAGCAGGCGTCCATGAGGACCAGAATGGCGTTCTTCCCCATGGAGAGGCCTATCCATATCACGAAGAGGGAAATCACCAACCCCGCGAAGGATTCCATCCAATGGAGTCCAAGGGTTGAGAGCGCGATGCCCGCCAACACGAGCAAGGAAAGATAGGCATCAATCCTCGAGTGCTTTCCTTCCCCTATCAGGGCTTGCGAGTTGATCTCTCTTCCCACCTTCTCCTCGTACTTTGAGAGGAGATAAGAGACAAAGGTTAACACGGTTATGAGGGGCAATACTATGTGCGGAAAAGAGGGAGCGACGGGGTTGAAGAAGCTCTCTACGGACTCCCCGAACATCTCCACCCCTGAAAGGATTATCACGATGGAAACTGCTAGGGAGGCGAAGGTCTCCGCCTTGTAGTAGCCATAAGGAAACCTCTCATCAGGCTTCCTCCTGGCTAATCTCAACCCTACGAAGACCGCCAAGGAGGCAAAAATGTCGGAAAAGGAATGGACGGCGTCAGCGAGGAGGGCCACGCTCCCTGACACCCAACCCGCCATCCCCTTGGTCACGCTGAGCAGAAGGGTCACTAAGGTAGCTAACCTTGCTGCCCTTTCCCCCTTCTTCAGCTTCATGCCCTCATCCATCTAGGTCCCCTCCTCGCGTAACCCCTATCCTCCGGTGCCCTGTGTATGTTCGTGCTCCCGCACTTAGGGCACTTGGCCGGCCTCGGCGCTCCATAGGGAACTTCCCACTTGTGCCCACAGTTATAGCATAAGAACCTCCTCATGGGGATCCCTCTCACCACTTTATACTCACCTCCTTCTATCCTCAGTCCCTTTCCCTCCACGAGGGACTGGGCCACCTTTTTCCTCGCGGACTTCAACAACCTACTGAAGGTGGGTTGAGATATGTTCATCCGCTTGGCCGCTTCTTTTTGATCTAACCCTTCCAAGTCGCTGAGCCTCATGGCCTCGAGCTCATCCACCGTGAGGTTAACCTCCGAGGTCTCCCACCCAGGCCCAAAGTAGGTGACCCTAGGTTCGAACCACACCCACCTACATCTTCTCCTTCGAGGCATAATGAATATATATTCATTATCTTTAAAAATCTTTCTAGAGCAC
>JAGHCF010000062.1:0-7267 GCA_021160605.1 Nanobdellota archaeon
CTTCTATTGCGGGGCTCCCTTCGCGGGGATCGCTCGGGTCTTCAACCCTTCCCTTTCTGGCCTCCCTTCTTACGAAGGGGCGTTCTGGCTCGACGCGTGGTTTTGGAGCGATGCCATAGTGAACGTCGGTTGGGGAGGGTTCGTGTGCTGGGCCCTTTACGAGCATTGGAGGGCCTCACGAGGTCATTAAGTCCCACATCCTCCTCGCGAGATCTTCTTGCTTCCCCCACTCCCCATAGACCTTCCCTTCTGATGCCCATTTCTCCAGTTTTCTCCTCACGTCCTTCGATAGCCATCTTGGCTCCTTTTTCGCGAATGGAGTCCCAGGGAAGGGGAGGAAGAAGTGGGCGTGTATCCTTGCCCCTATCCTCATCAAGTCCTCCATCACCTTCAAGGTCTCCCTCACATCCTTCTCCTCCTCTCCGGGCAGTCCGAAGATGAAGTCCACGTTCGCCTTGAGGCCGCTCTTTAGGGTCAACTCCACAGCCCGGTAAATGTCCTCAACTCCATGTCCCCTGTGGCAGAGCTCTAACACCTTTTGGCTCCCTGATTGAGCCCCTATTACCAAGTTATTGTTGCTCGCGTACTCCTTCACCATCCTCAACGTCTCTTCGTTCACGTGTTCAGGTCTCACCTCAGATGGGAAGCTCCCCAAGAAGACCCTCCCAGGATTTATGGTCTCCTTCACCCCTTTAATCATCTCCTCCAACCTCTCCAAGTTTAACCTCTTTCCATCGGGCGAGCCATAGGAGAAGGCGTTGGGAGAAATGAACCTCACGTCCCTCTTCTCGTTTTCCCTCATGACCTCCACGTATTTTAGGATGTTCTCCACGCCCCTGTGTCTCACCCAGCTCCCAAATATCCTTGGAGTTTGACAAAAGAAACAACCGTAGGGGCACCCCCTAGTGATCTCTATGGGCCCAAACCTCTTATATCTCAGAGGGAAGGGAGGGTAATCGTTCAGGTCTATCCACCTCCTGGGTTTGTTCGAGACGACCTCTCCATCCTCGAGGAAGGAGATGCCCTTGAGATCTTCAAATCCCTCCCCTTCATATATCCTCTTGAGCAGCTCCTTGAACGTCTCCTCCCCCTCTCCTCTCACCACCACATCGAATCCCAACTTCAAGATCCCCTCAGGGTCTCCTGTCGGGTGAGGTCCTCCGGCCACGAAGAAGACCTTTTCCTTGAATTTCCTCAACCTCTCCATCAACTCCTTGATCTCCCAAAATTGTGGGGTCATGAAGGAAAGAGCCACTATCACCTTCTCGTGCTTCCCTATGGCCTCTCCCAAGTTTTTAATCAACTCCTCCTCGCTCCTCGAGAAATAAACCGCGAGGTCATCGAAGTACTCATCGGTCTCCAACGCACCTATCAATGCGTTGAAGCTGTACTTATTGCGCTTGAAGTAATTGACCACTAGGGCCTTCCTCATATCTCCACCATCGTGCCCGTCCTTCCCACGTTTATGACCCTGGTTTTCCCTATGAAATCCTCCTCTCCGAAGGTCTCATGTATGTGGCCGCACAAACAGAGGTCTGGCTCGAACTCCTCTATGAACTCCCTTATGCCAGGGGAACCCGCGTTCACCCACCCTAATTCCCCCAACTTCGTCTCGTAGGGAGGGGTGTGGGTGATCACCACCTTCTTCTCCGCGTCCTTCACCATCTCCCACCCTTGCTTGAGGGTCTCGAACATCTCCTCATCCGTCAAGCTGAACAGCCCTATATCCGCGGAGCCACATCCGAAGAACCCTACCCCCTTTATCTTGATCCCCATGCCGTGGAGGTTGTAGACACCAGGGGCGTATAATTGTTGGAGGAAATCCGCTGTCGCTAGGGTCTCGTGATTTCCGGGGACGAAGAGGATGGGTTTCCCAAGGGACTTGAAGGGACCAATTATTCCCTCTAAGCTCTCCTCCGCGAAGGTGAGATCCCCACACAGGACTATGACGTCCGCTTCCTTCGCCCTTTCCAATAACCTCTCCACCAGGCCCCTGTCCCCGTGGATGTCGCTGACTCCAAAGATCCTCATGTATCTCCCTTCCCTTCCCGATTTATTTAATTATCCCATGGAAACCGCTAGCAAATAAGCCACCGTGGTGCTGTAATCGAACCTCTCTATGAAGGTCTTTAAGGGGAAGAAGAGGAGGAAGTAGGGCGTTAAGGTCAAGGGATTCAAGAGGAATAGGATGATGAGGTGAGATGCGAAGAATGTGTAGAGTAGCTTCTTCGAGTTCTCCTTACCTAAGAAGACAGCGCTCGTCCTCACGCCCGCCCTTTCGTCCTCCTCGTAATCATCCAAGTGGTTCCTTAACTCGAATGCCATGGAACAAGTGGCCACGGCCAACAGGAAGTAGAAGTTGGGCCCCCTATCGGCGCACAAGTTCCCGAAGAGCACTATTAATGCTCCAAAGAAAAAGGCGTGGGATAAGAGGTCCAAGATGGGCCTCGTCTTGAGCCTGATGGGCCTCGCGGAATAGGTGAAGGAGAGGAACATCAAGAGGGAGTAAACGGGGAAGGCCTTGGGGAACCAGAAGTAACAGCTCAGCATCCCTAAGAAGAACAAGAAGATGCACTCGAGGATCGCGACCTTCATGCTCAACTCTCCGGTGACTATGGGGTTCTTCTCACTCCCCTCATCGTTCTCCACGTCGTAGACGTTATTCACTGCGAAGGAGAACCCGAGGTATGAGGAAAGGGGGACAAGGAATTGGGGGAGGTTTTGGAGGCTGAAGAACCCCAACAACCCCATGCCGAAGTGGGCCGGCCAGTGCTTCACGCGCAGGTTCTTGATGAGGCCCTTGAGCATCTTCTCACCTGTGTCCGAAGATGATGGTGAGGGGTTTCTTTTCATCCACCCTCCCGAACCCGAACCTCTCCATCTGGATGATCTCCCCTTTCCTAAGCTTCTCCATACCCTTCTCCCCCAATCCCTTCACTTCCCTGAGCTTCAACCCCTCAGGGACTAAGACCCTTACCTCCACGTTCTCCTCGGTCACCCATTGAATCTTCTTCACTTCTTTAGAAATTTCCTTCCCAGCATGATAACCCACCAACCCCTCTTTCTCCTTCTTGAGTTCCACGTTGTACAAGTCCTTTAACCTTATGAGACCGGGTCTCGCCTCTTCCTTTGGGATGTAGAACACTCCTTTCGTCTTGATCACCCTCAGCCCCCTTTCCGGGTGGTTGGGATGCAACTTCAACTTCGCCGTCACCTTCGGGGCCCCTTTCACCTCTATCCTCACGGGATCGGGGACGAAGAAATACCTGTTCGCCAGATCGTCTATCATCTCCCTATTTATCCCAGCTATCATGTCCCATTCCAAGTTCGTTTGAGCGAGGGAAAGGCCCACTTCCTTCGCCAACCTCTCTATGGTCCTGGGGTGGATCCCCCTCCTCAGGATCGCCCTTATGGTGACGAGCCTGGGATCGTCCCACCCGCTTATCTTCCCCTCGCTTATGAGCTTTCTTATCTCCCTCCCCTTGGTGACGAAGCCTATGATGTTTATCCTGGAGTAATGGATTATGGTTGGATTCTTCAATCCCAAGAGAGACCTGAGGTGGTTCTGTAGGTTTGTCCTCGCCAAGAACTCAGAGCTCCTCAGCACGTGGGTCACGCTCAGGCCATCCTCTATGGAGACAGCGAAGTCGTAGGTAGGCCACACCCTGTATTTCTTACCCTGTAAGGGATGTTCATCCGTGATTATGCGGAACAAGGTTGGGTCCCTCATGGCAGCGTCATCACTCTTCATGTCTCCCCTTAGCCTCAGGATGGCCTCTCCAGGATAGAGTTCCTCGTGCATCCTCTTCCACAAGTCCACGTTTTCCTCGATGCTCCTGAACCTGCATTTACATTCCTTCCTTTCCCACCTGTTCTTCCTGATTACCTTTTCTTTACAGGTACACACGTAGGCGTGACCCTTCTCTATAAGCTTCTCAGCATATTCATAATATACTTTCAGCCTCTCGGACATGATGACCTCTTCATCCCACTTGATCCCTATCTTCCTCAGGTCCTTCCTTATCCCCTCGTAATATTCTTCTTTCACCTTGGTGGGGTTCGTGTCCTCGAACCTCAGGATCAACTTTCCATCGTACTTCTTGGCGTAGAGGTAGTTTATGTAGAAACCGATGGCATGTCCTATGTGGAGGTACTTGCTCGGCTCTGGAGGCAATCTCAGGACCACCTTCCCCTTCTCCGCGTTCGGGAGCTCAGGAAGCTCCTTCTTCACCTCTTTCTTCTCCAGGAGTTCTGGGGCTATCCCCCTCAACCTTTCCTTTTGCTCTTCCAGGCTTAGAGAGTTCACTTCTTCCACGACCTTCTCTATCTCCTCCATCAACCCCTTTATGTTCTCCCTCAACTCCGGGCGCTCTCCGAGGACCTTGGACAGGACGGCCTTTGGCAACGCCTTACCATCGTGCTCTATCGCATTCTTCAACGCCCACTTCAAGATGACCTCCATGGGAGGAAACCCTCTTGAGAGAATTTAAGAGTTGCTATAAACTGAGCATCTGACCGTTCTGGAGGAGGTGGGCGTCCTTCCCCAACTCATACCCCTCCTCCACTGCCAGACTTATGGCAGAGGCCAACTTCTCTATGTAACCATGGGTGGGCACGTAGTGTTCTGGCCTGATTATCTTCAAGAAATCCCTGTGATCCTCCCTGCTCGCGTGACCAGAGACATGCACGTCTTTGAATATCCTCACTCCCTTCGCCTTGAGCTTCCTCTCCAACTCCGCCCTGTTTGCCATGTTCACAGGAGAGGGGATGGTCTCGCTTGCGAATATGACTATGTCTCCCTTCTCGAACCTGAATGGCAACCTGTCATCCGCCATCTTTGAGAGGATGGAGTTGGGCTCTCCTTGGTTTCCCGTGGTTATGAGCAAGAACTTATCCCTCCCTTCCCTCTCTATCAACCTGAAAATTTGTTTGAGCTCCTTCTTCCTCGAGGCAACCTTTGCCCTGTCCCTTATTCTAATGATCCCCACCTTCTCAGCAGCATCTATGTAGTTCAACATGCTCCTTCCCAAGATTATGGGTTCCTTACCTATCTTCTCCGCCAGGTCCACGATGGTGTTCACCCTGGCTACATGGCTGGCGAAAGTTGTGATGAGCAAGAGCTTTCCTTCCCCCTCTATCATGGTGAGCACTTCCCTCAACATCTCCTTCTCTATGCTCTCGCTGAAGGTCTTCCTGGGCCTGTCTATCCTGGTGGTATCCGTTATCAGGACCTTAACTCCATCCTCTCCTAAGATCCTCAACCTGTTCATGTTCATCGGCTTCCCTAAAACAGGTCTAGGGTCGAACTTGAAGTCGTTCGCGTACAACAGGGTCCCCTCCCTCGTATGTAGGGCTATCATCACTGTCTGAGGGGTCGAATGGGTGGCATAGATGAACTCCGCCCACATATCCTCGGATATCTTGTATCTGGAACCAGGGTTCACCTTCACGAGTTCGTTCGGGAACCTCCCTTTTCCCTCCCTTAACAAGTTCTTTATCACCTCTATGGTGAAGGGGGTTCCGACCACGGGAGCATCGTAGAGGGAAGCCAGCCTCACGACCCCGGCTGAGTGGTCCAAGTGGGCGTGAGATATGAGGATGGCCTTCACGTCCTTTCCCCACTTCTTCCTGAACTCCCTGTCATTTGGGAGGATCTCGGTCTGGTACAACTCGTCCAGAGGAAGGGCATAGGGGTTTCCGTCCTCATGGGCGGCGAGCTTCTCCACCCAAACGCCCATATCTAAGACGACCACATCGTTTCCCACCCTAACGGCAGTCATGTTCCTCCCAATCTCCGAATATCCTCCGATCGCCCAGATATCCATGGCTTTTCTAATTTTGACCCCTTTATTTACGTTTTGATTAAGCTTAAAAGCTGATGTGTCTACGAGGATTTCATGGACTTGGAATATATACTCTCCGAGATGGAGGAGGCCAAGAGAGTCATGAACGAGTTGGGATTGGAGGTGAACGTCAGCGAGGAGGACTTCATTTTATCCTACTCCCCTTACTTCGAGTTCTGCTCCTTGACGGGCATCATCCAGATCCCCATGGGCGCGTGGGGGAGGATATTTCCCCAGATAGCTCATGAGCTCACCCACAGGTTTTATTACGCCGAGGTGAGGGACTTCGAAAGGTGGAAAAGGAAGGTAAGAGAGGCCAAAATTCCTGCGAGCAAGGTGTTGACCTTGAGAGGAGAAGAGATACCCTCTCCTTTTGACATCGCTTCCTACCTCGCGCAACAGGAAGACATGGAAGAACCTTTCCTGATCCACGGGGTAGACCTCACCGAGGGGCCAGCCCATTTAGTGGAGTTGTGGGCCCAAGGTAGGCTGGAGAGGCTCGATGGGGACTTAGAGATGATACTCTTTGAGAGAATACTCAAGTCATCCCCGAGGCCCGTCAGCGATCCGCAGTTCGCCTTTCTACTCGCCTCACACGTGAGCAACAGGTATCTTAACTTGGTAAATAAGGGGCTCTCCCCAAAGGAAGCTGTGAGCGAAATCGTCACGAAGTTCGACTTCGAGGGGGTCAAGAGGTTATCGAAGGAGCTGTACGTGCGGGCTTTTTAAGCGCTCACGGATGTGAAGATTATGAGAATGGACGAGATCTTGAAGGAATGGTACGCTGGGGACGTGAAGAGGTTGGTCATAACAGTGAGGGACGGGAAAGGGGAGAAAAGAATAAAGGGGGAGGAGATAACCGAGGTGAGGAAGGACGGGTTTTACCTGAAGGACGCTTTCATACCAGCCCACAGGATCATCCGCATAGAGAAAGTTTTTTAGCGCGCCCCCTTCTTCTTCGGCCTTATGAAGTTCGAGGTGAAGGACAGGGACTTGTGCGCCAGGATAGGGAAGGTCAAGATAGGGTCAAAGAGCATGGAGACTCCAGCCATATTCCCTGTCATCAAGAAGAGAAGGAAGGAACTGAAGAAGATGGGCTTTCAAGGCGTGATAATGAACGCCTACCTCCTCCTCAAGGACGGTTTTAAGGGGGACGTCCACCGGTTCTTCGATGGGCTGGTCATGACGGATTCTGGGGCGTATCAGCTCATGCTCTACGGAGGGGTGGAGGTGAGTAATCGAGAGATCATAGACTACCAGGTGAAGATAAAGAGCGACATAGGGATCATCTTGGACGTCCCTTCCTACGGGGAATATGGGGAGGTTAAGAAGGGAGTCGTGGAGACGTTCAGGAGGGCGAGGGAGTGGAAGGAATTGAGCCCTCCGGGGAACTGGGCAGGTCCCATCCAAGGGGCAACTTATCC
>JAGHCF010000032.1:0-3885 GCA_021160605.1 Nanobdellota archaeon
TCCTGGTTCAAATAACTCCGAGGGATAAGCGATCTTCACTTTGTTACCCTTTATCTCGAAGACCTTGGCTGCTAGCTTTTTCAAGTTCCTCTTAAAGGTCTTCACTTCCGTCCAAGTTCCTATGGAGCTCTCGGCGGCGACAGCTCCCGCATTTTTGCTTGGTTCGACGAGGAATTCGACAACCACGTCGTTTTTTGAAGGAGAATAATCGAATTGGATGTAATCCTCATATCTCATGAAAAGAAGAAAGAAAAGAGGTTTATTACATTAACGCTTCTTTAAGAGACCTATGAGTAGATAGGCATCCCCCTCTTCGGTGTTCAACTTGGAGAAGAGTGCGTTCACGGACCCTTCCTTCGCGAGGATCTTCTCCCCTGTCAACTGTCTCCCATAAAGCCCAGGTATGATGAGTTCCCTCGTGACGTCTCCTCTTATCTTCTTCGCCAGTTCGAACACGCTTTCGGGCACTTCCCCTCTCGTGGTCGGATAGAGCTCTGGCAGCAGTCGCTGTAAAGCACGATAGACCCTCGGGTTCTGCGTCCTCGTGGCGACAAATTTGATACTTTTCTTCTCGAAGGTCATCGCCAGCTTTCGACAGAGATGCTTAAACAATCCTCTTCCTTGAAAGGCTCTCCTGATCACGGTTCCACGCAAGAAACCTACTCTAATACCATCGATGTCCCTTATTTCATAAGAGGTAAAGCCCACGGGTTCATCGTCATCATAGACCACGAATATGCCATTCGTCTCGAGGGTGTTATGTTTCACCTCTTCCATGGGGACTTCCTTTCCGAAACCATCCTCCGCGACTTCGTGCAACCTCCTCACCAAACCATCTCCAATTTCCTCTGGTTTCAACAACTTCACTTCAAGCATCTTTCCTCACCTCCTTCACACCTATCAAGAGCAGGTCGGAGTGCTTCTCTCCCACTAGAATGGAATAGAAGGATTCCCTTGCCTTGAGTAGAGTTCCTTTCCCTTTCCCGATGATTTGTCCTTTCTTCACGTAGGAGAAGTTGTGGAGGGAACATTCGAAACCACCCTCAGGCGCTCTCAGGAAGAACATCGTGCGATAGATGCGAGGATCAGACGCTTTCCCCTCTCCCTCTATCATCCCGAGGTTCACTAAGAGGTTAGATATGATCCTCCTACAGTTCTCCCTCGCGGCGTAAGATCCCTTCTTTCCCAGCTCTATCGAGATGCCTGTCCTGCAGTGGTCTATCAGCGCCTTCCCCTTAGCGATTTCGTCTCCCATCAAAACGAACCTCTTCACCCCGGCGAGCGAGGCCAACTCTAAATGTTTCTTCCCCTCCTCCGTGCTTATGGCGAAAGGGGGAGAGAACGTGGAAGTAGAGTGTAGGTCCACCACTAAGGGATACCTCCTCACCTCTCTCACTATCTCACGGGCTAACCTTTCCTCATAATTCCCAAACCTACTCCCCGGAAAAACCCTGTTCAGGTCGGATTCCAAGAAGCGCTTATCGTGCTTCACCGCCAATGGATTGGCCACTATGACCTTCACTTCACCATCTATTCCCTCCAATCTTTCCAAGATCTTGAGCGCCATTAATCCCTCTTTTTCATCTCCGTGCAGGCAAGCCACGATGCAGAGTCTCCTTCTCCCGCTCCCGAAGACATGTTTCTCATACTCTGGGCCAAAAACAATCACCCAGTAAGAAATAGCAGAGTCTGGTCAACTTTATGGGGGAATTATTTTCGAATTTAATGAGGCCCTTCCTCTTAAGGTTTTTCAGCACGTACTTGACAGTGCTCTCCGGGAGTTGGTGTGATAATATCTTAACAGCAGTTGAATAGGTGTGGCCCACTAAGGACCCCGCCACCTCCAGGACTTGTGCCTCCCTCTCCGTCAGAGAACTCTCTAAGAAAGCCTTTACTTCATCTCTCCCAAAAGGGACCACCTTTCATATTTTTCGGTACCTCAACGCGATTTAAATATCTTCTGTACAAAAGATTTGACCTTGAATAGGAAGCATAAGCCCCGGGAGGGATTTGAACCCTCGACCTACTGGTTTCGCGCCCTCGAGTGGGAATAACCATATCACTGGTCATCCATCGATGTCCTCATCACTGGGCTACAAGCCAGTCGCTCTACCGGGCTAAGCTACCGGGGCACTATTGATAGTTGAGGGGAGGTTATTTAAAAATTTACAATCAGTGAAAACGTTAAAAGAGGGAGAGGATAGATACTACCATGGAGGGAAAACTTGAAGATAAGATAGTAGAAAAAGTGATACCTGAACTGGAGAGAGAAATAGTAGCATTGAGGAGAGAGGCGCGCAATCAGATTCCCCTCCCAGCGACGTTAGGAGTAACTACACAACTTCCACTTACGCTCTCTTGACGCGAGGTTCTTCCATGATGAAATACTTCCAATCCCATCCGAAAGAGGCTCTCGTGGTCCTTCCAGTCTTTTCGTTGCCTTTCCTTTTGCTACGTCGTGAACGCCTTAACCTTTTACAGGCTGATAAAACTCTGGGGCGAAGCGAAGAAGAAGGAAGAGGAACTGAAGTTATTAAAGTGATTCAAATCCTGATACCTTAGAAGGGAAAGAAAGACTAAATGAGAGGATTAGAGCACATGTGTTTTCTGAACTTTTTAGTTCGGAATTCGACATTTTAAATGAGAACCGGACCTTTCTTTTTTCTTCCTCTCTGTCTCCTCAATTTGCTTTCCCAGACCATGTATTTACAACGAGAGCATTTCAACTTATAGGGGAACTTGAGTTCCTTATGCAGTTCCTCTTTATGTCCACATTTGGGACAGACATATCTCACGTGAACCCTGTCGTCTCCCAAAACTTTATAAGCGACGTGGTGCTCCCCCCTTGAGATCATGGTGAGCTTCCTCTGTTCGTGGAGTTCTCTTGCCTTTTCCTCGTATTCCTCTAACCACTTCATATGGGGAATACCTCCGGGACTCCTCTCTCGATGGCCTTGATCAACAACTTGGAAGTATTCCTCACATCCCTCATGTCCACAACCTCCACCGGGCTGTGGATGTACCTGCAAGGGACTCCTATGGAGACGCAGGGGACCCCCTCTCCGGTTATGGCTATGACCGCGCCATCTGTCATCCCTCCAGCGGTCACATCCACTTGGTAAGGCACCTTCTCCTTCTTGGCGACCTCTATCAACCACTTCGTGAGATAAGGATCAGAGATGAGACCAGCTCCCTTCGCCTCCACATAAGTTATGATGGGGCCCTTTCCAAGTTCGGTGTCTATCTCCTTCTCCTCGCTCCCGGGACTCTTCGCGAACCCTACGTCTATGACGAACGCTACGTCAGGTTTTATCCTATAAGTGCTCACCCTCGCCCCTTTCAAGCCCACCTCCTCCTGGACGGTGGCCACCGCGTATAAAGTACCTTTAAAATCCTTTATCCTCTCCATGACGTCCACGAGCACCCTACACCCTACCCTATCATCCATCGCTTTCCCTGTCACCACATTCTCATTCAATTGCTTGAACTCCCTATCGAAGGTGATAGGAGTGCCCACCCTTATCCCTAACTTCTCCACCTCCTCCTTACTCGAGGCGCCCACATCTATGAACATGCTCTTCCACTTAGGTAATTTCTTGAGTTCTTCTTCCTCCATTATGTGAGGTGGTTTTGAACCTATTACTCCGTACACCTTTTCCTTCCCGTGGAGCACGACCCTCTCATTGTAGATGGTGGGATCGTAGAGCCCACCTATCGGGATGAACCATATGAACCCGTCCTTATCTATGTGTTTCACCACAAATCCGACTTCATCCATGTGGGCTGTTATCATCACGGTGGGCTTTCCTCCCCCTTTCTTGGCAATCACATTTCCCAACTTATCCAACTCCACGCTCGCGCCCACCCTCTCGAACTCCTTTTTCA
>JAGHCF010000023.1:0-5914 GCA_021160605.1 Nanobdellota archaeon
CTTCTCGACAGCTCCCATCTCTAGGGCCCTCTTTACATCTTCCCTCCCATAAGTCACCAATTTTCCCTTCCTTATCCTTGAGAAGAACTCGTCTAACACCTTCTTCTCCTTGACGATCTCCTCCTTTTCCAAGACCTCCAAGCTCTTGTTGACGAGCTCCCTCAACCCATACTCCCCAGTATAACCGATATCCTTGACCGCTATGATCTTCTTCTTTACCTCTTCTGGGAGATATTCGATGAAGTTCTCCTTCGTCGGTCCCGGCCCACCGATTAAGATGCCATCAACGTCTCTTAGCAAGTTCCTCACGTCCTCTGCCACGGATTTATACCAATCCCTTGCTAAGTTTTCCCTCACCCTTTCGAACCTCACCGAGGACTGACCACCAGCCCTTATCTTGCCAGGGACTATGGAATCCATGTCCTTCAAGAGGGTTATGAGCTTCCCCTTCAGCAACCCAATAGTGGCGTTCTTATTATCTATCACTACCAGTCCGTACTTCCTCTTTTCCTCCAACATCTCCTTCAAGGGGTCTAAGAGGAATTGTTGATCGCACCTGTACATCTTTACCCTCAAGGGTTCTGGGGGCTCTATCACCCAAATCTCTATGTTTTGCTCCCCTTCTTTCCCAGAAGTGTTCCCGCAGAAGATGGCCATGCCGTGTTCAGGGGTCCTCTTGTAGAACTTCAACTCCTGAAGGATCTTGTCCAAAGCAGCTATCACGTTCTTCCTTGTGGCCTTCGACTTTATGTTTTGGGCAGTGCTCCTCTCTTGGAAAACCTGATTCTTTATCGCGTTGATGTCATAACCTGCAGGAACGTAAATCGTGACGAGCTCGGTGTGCCTACCTTTGATCCCTTCCAACATCTTCACGAACTTCTTCAACCTCACCTTAGGGTCCATGGGGTGAAGAACACGAGCTCTTTTATAAATCCTATAACTTCCCAAAACTCCCGAGGGAAGTTTGAGATAGGTCCAACCTCATCCCGTCCTTGGCCGCTATACAACTCACCCCACTTTCCTTAGATATCCTCCTGGCTTCGTTTATGGGACCAGCCCTTATCATGCCCATGCCGAAGTGGGTTATGATGACCAGACCAGGTTTTCTCCTCATCTCTCTTAAGATTTTTATGGCATCTTCTGTACACAAATGGGCCCATCTCCTGGGTTCAGGGCTCAACACGTTGAGGACTAAGACATCCATCCCCTCGAACTGCTTCCCGAGCCCCTTGAAGTATTTAGTATCTGAGGTGAAGCCTATCTTCCTTTCCCCGAACAACTTGATCCCAACCCCCTTATCGTCGTGCAAGGTCTTTGTGGCTTCTAATTTCAAGTCACCTAAGTCTACCGTTTTCCCAGGTTTCACCAGCTCTATGCGCTTAAAGAACTGTTTGTAATACTTGGTGATGATCTTTTCTTCCCCTTTCACGCACGCCTCACTCGCCACTAAGATACCATTCTTCATGCATTCGGAGATGACCCTCGCGTCGTCCACGTGATCCGTGTGATTGTGGGTGAGGATCAAGATATCAGTCTTCGAGGGATTTTCTCCTAGTTCCTTCATCCTCACTAGGGCTCCGGGACCGGGGTCTATGTGTATTTGATGTCCTTTCGTCTTCAGCAAGATCCCACCGGTCCACCTAACTTGGAGCCTGGTGACTACTCTCCCTCCACCCGTTCCCAGGAAGAGAATCTCCATCTAGAATAAGTCGTACTTCCCTTTTATTATATCTTCGCTCAACTTCGTGCTCTTCTCTAACCACTTTTTGACGACGTCCTCTACGACTCCTTTATCGTAATCCCCTAGGACTTGGACGCTCACTACTTGGGGTTCGTCCAAGGGTTTTCCTATTTGGGACAAGATCTTCACGTAAACCTCCTTTACTTCAGGCATCCTCTCGTAAATCTCCCTCGCGGCCTCCCTAGCCACTAAGTTGTATATCTTCCCGACGTGATTCACCGGGTTCTTCCCAGCCACAGCCTCCAAGCTCACGAACCTGTTGAATGGGATCACTCCATTTATCCTATTTCCCCTCCCGACAGCCCCATCGTCTCCCATTTCGGCACTGGTCCCCGTGACCGTGAGATAACAACCATCCTCTCCCCTTCCCTCCTTATCAGCGGTGTTTAAGTATATCTCTCCGTCGAACTTCTCTTTTAAGATTTCCATCACTTCCTCCTTCTTTTCGAAGTAATCCTTTTCCCCCTCCACGAACTTATCCACGAAGGACATGGCGACCGTTATCTTCCTCTTATTCCCTATCCTCAACCCCATGATCTTCACGTCCTCTCCAGAGAAAGGATATCTTCTCTTGAACCTCGAGGAGTTGAGGAATTTCTCCATCTCCAACACATCCTTTTCCAGTTTAGAAAGAGGCGCATAACCCATCCCTATGCTGGTGTCATTCGCCCCTATCTCCCTCCTCTTATAGAGGTCCACCAAATTCCCAGCCCCTTCTTTCGTTTTGACCATGTATTCCACGTGTTCCTCAGGGTTCAGGAACCTGAAGTGCCCCTTGATCCATTCCTTAGCGGCTTCTATTGCGACTTCTTCCACGCCTCTCTTCACTTTGGTCGCCCTTCCCGAGAAGAAGATGAGGATGGGCTTCTCCACCTTCCCTCCTCCGAACCTCGGACAGGTCTTGCCACCCACGACATCTAATTTGTCCACATTATGGTGGACGATGGCACCATATTCTTCGATGTATTCCTTACATAGAGCCCTTGAGAAGGCCTCAGCGATGGAATCCGCCATGAAGTCCGGGTGTCCCAATCCTTTTCTTTCCACCATCTCTACTTTCTGTTCTTCTACCGGAGTTATCCTCAACCTCTCGATCTCAATCATATCCCCCCAAACCACCACTTTTTTATATGCTTTTTGATATATCTTTGACAATGAAGATAACTGGCAGTTATTTGAAAGAACTCCGGAGGAGAAAGGGCATCACTCAAAGGAAACTCGCGGAACTTACAGGGTTCTCGCAAGCCCACATAGCCAAGATTGAGAACGAGAAAGTGGACCCAAGACTCTCCACGGTGAACAAAATCTTGGAGGTCTTGAGGGAAGAGGACAAGTGCGAGAACATAATGACGAGGAACGTGATAAGCGCGAGGCCAGAGCAAGAGGTTAAGGAGATAGCCGAACTCATGATGAGGGAGGGGATTTCCCAAGTCCCTGTCTTGGAAGGAGACAAGGTGATCGGAACCATAACTGAGAGACATCTCATGTTGAACCTCCATAAGTTGAAGGGGAAGAGAGTGATGGATGCCATGGAACCACCCTTACCCATCCTCCCAAAAACAGCCAGCCTCGAGCAGGTCAAGAACATCCTCTCCTACGATCAGGCAGTGCTCATATCAGACAACGGTAAGATCGTGGGCATCATAACTCGTTCTGACTTGTTGAAGCTGATATAATTTTATAAATAAAAGGGAAGGGTTAATCTTGGGCCCGTGGCCTAGTCTGGTGGGGCGTCCGGCTGATAACCGGGAGGTCCTGGGTTCAAATCCCAGCGGGCCCATGGCAGGTCTAAATCAAGAGGAACGTGAAAGCGAGCGCCACCAGGCAGTAGAAGAGGAATTCGAAGATCTTTCTCCTGCTGAACCATTCCGTGAACTTCGGTTTTCTCCCCTCGAAGATGCCTCTCACCCTCCTCTTCAAGAAGGTCTTGTAACACTCTACAAATATCCTTTCGATCCCTGGTACGGCTAGAAATAAGTAGGTGGTGTCCCCAGGTGACGAATAGGCTAGTAAAAGGGAACCGAGTATGCTCGCGACCGGACTCCTCACGAACTTCTTGATTTTGAATCCCTCCCAAGGGACGTCCTTCAAAGCTCCTGAGAAGGCAACTAATATCCCTCTGAAGCCCCTACAAAAGCGGCATAGACAAGCATAGGTAATCGGGAGAACGCTCTGAACATCCAAAACGAGGATGAGATGAAGAGCCACCAACCGAAGGCGACAAAAACCAATCCACCGATGATTCTCAAGGGATAATTTCTCTTGAGGAACCTGAGCCTGTAGAACTCAAACCCTTTTTCGTACTCCACGTGATGCTTCCTACGGAAGAAGCCTTTATAAGCTTCCCCCAAGACCCTCTCCAAGGCTACGATAGCCAGGATTAAAAAACCGAACCTCTCGACGCGAGGTAGACCATAAACTTCTATCAAGAGGAAGAGGAAAAGGCCAGAAATCGCCCCAAAAATGGGGCTTCTGATGAACTTCAACCAGGAGAAACCCTCCCAAGGAGAATCCTTGAAAGAGTTCCAAGACGCGACGAGTAAGCCCGCGAGGACGCCGGCCAGACAATAGGACCACATTGACTTCCCTTATCACACGAGTTCTTTAAACTTTGCTCTCTTCCCCTTGATCGAGGACCTTAAGGGCAGGAAGCGAGGCGTGTTTTTTGCGTATCTCTCATAGTCCTCTCCGAACTTGATCTTGAGAGCTTTTTCCTCGAAGTTCATGATGAGGTGAAACAAGGGCAAGGAAACCACGAGGGAGAGGAGGAAGATGGTGTATCCCGTCACGAAGAAGACCCCCAATCCCACAATCCACTCCCCGAGATATATGGGATGCCTGACAAAGGAATAAGGTCCAGAGGTCTTGAGCTCGAACTTTTTATTAGTTATTTCGGAAGTGACCGTAGCGACCCTGAGCCCTAACACTTTGATGGCCCATGACCAGATGAAGGAACCTAAGAACATACATGCGACCCCGAGGGCCTGAAGCAAAAAGGGAGGGGAGAATAATCTGTGAGCGAAGAGATACCTGTTCACTTGAAGGAGGAGGAAGATCCAAACCGACATGATTAACGCCTCTAACAGGAAGAACTTCGAGCCCATCTTCCTCAAACGCTCCATCTCCGCGAAACCCAAGAGCCTCACTAAGTTATGAACATAGAACCAATACACGAGGATCGTCAGGATGAGGTTTATCACGCGGACTTATTACCCGTACACATTTAAATTTTCACGCACCAAAAAACATGGAGCAGGACGGGGAAACTAGAATAAGAGAAGCTTTTGCCAAGAAAGGGAGGGATTTTACCCCACTCTTTCAAGTGCTCCTCACGGCTTCAAAGGAGATAGTCTCAGGATCTTAGAGAAATGCGTCAAGTGAAAGAGGGAGAAGTGGCTCAGGGAAAACCTTTCAAAACCCCCGAGGACAGGGAATTCCATTGAGGATGCGTTGAAGATCTTCTACGAGATTTACCTCGGTTTGAAGATAGGAAAAGATGGGGAAATAGTCGAACTGTGCAAGAGCAAGCTCGTGACGAGATGGTGGAACTTTTGCCCAGTCTTAGAAGCATGTAAAAAATTAGGTCTTGACATGAGAATAGTTTGCAGGCTTGCCTATCACAGGCCAGTTGAGTTTTTCCTTAAACACATAGACCCGAGACTGAGATTCGATAGGAATTATGAGAAGATAAGGCCTCATGCGCCGTATTGTGAGGAAATAATTGAACCACAGGATGGTTAATACTCCTCGCACTTGAGCTGGAAGTAGCTCCTCGGATGGTGACATGATGGACACACTTCTGGTGGTTCCCTTCCGTAGTGGACGTAACCGCACTCCCTGCACACCCACCAGACCTCTTTCTCCTTCTTGAAAATAGTCCCTCCTTCCACTTCCTTCAATAACTTCCTGAACCTCTCCTCGTGGTGTTCCTCAGCTTTAGCTATCGCTCTCAATCTTGCAGCGATCTCCGGAAAACCTTCCTTTTCGGCGATATTCGCGAACTCAGGATACATCTTAGTGTGCTCGTAGTTCTCTCCAACGATAGCAGCCTTTAGATTCTCTGCAGTGTCACCGAGAACCAAAGGAGCCTTCGCTTCCACTTCTATCTCATCTAATTCCCCCTTCAACTCTTGGATGAACTTGAAGAGAGTGCTAGCATGTTCCTTTTCGTTC
>JAGHCF010000076.1:0-2651 GCA_021160605.1 Nanobdellota archaeon
CTCCATCTCCTCCCTGTCCTTTATGTGCTTGCTGGGCTTGGTGAAGCCGTCCTTGATCAGCACCATGTTCTCCCCAAATAACCTCAAGTGAGAGGAGAGTAGGAAGAAGTCCTTGTTCCTCCCCTTAACTTGGACCAAAACGGGTTGCCCCTCCTTCAAATATCCCCAATAATCCCTTAGGGACAACAGACCTTCCCTTCCTCCCAGGTCCACGATGATCTCCTTGTCCTTCATGTCCACCCTCTTTATGATCCCCCTGTAGATATCCCCTGTCTCCAACTTCTTCACGAAGAGGGTTCCCAACTCCTTCTTCAAGACTTCTAACACCTTTTCGCTCTCCCTCCCGTGTATGATGATCCCATCCAAGTCTTCCTTATCATATATGAGGGTGTCCACCTTTCCCTTGTTCTCTATCTTCATCCTTTCCCTGACCAAATCCGAGGGATTCACCACCTCGATTCCGTTGTCGTGGAGTATCTTACTTATAGCAGTGGAATATATCCCCCTTATCTTGACCCCCATTTCACCTCACCCCATATTTCGCCTTGAGAGCCTTTCTTTGCATCTCGTAAAGGATGGAACATCCCTTCTTCCCGAGCTCCAAGGCCTTCTTCAACTCCTCCTTAGTTATAGCACCATCCAATTGCAGGGCGGTTATCTTTCCGCTCCTCCCCACCATCGCGATGGGGATGTCCGTCGCCCCCTCTGGATGATCCTCCTCTTCCTTGGTTAAGTCCAACACGATCATGCCACCCACCTTCCCGACAGCCACAGCTGAAACGAGGTCCCTCATGGGTACCCCTGCATCCGCTAGAGCTAGAGAGGCAGCAGTTATGGAGGCGCACCTCGTCCCGGCATTGGCCTCGTAAACCTCCACGAACACATCCACCACTGCCTTCGGGAACTCCTCCAACAACAAAGTGCTCGCTAACGCGTTCTTCATCACCATGTTTATCTCGATGCTCCTCCTCGTCGGCCCAGGCCTCTTCCTTTCAGGGACGGAGAAGCTCATCATGTCGTAATAACACCTTAAGATCCCCTTCTCCGGATTTTGTAAATGCTTCGGGTGGAGGGGCTTGGGCCCGAAGACAGAGGCGATCACCTTGGTGTTACCTATCTCGACCACCGCGGAACCATCCGCGGATGGGACCACATCCACCTTCATCTTCACTGGCCTCAGTTCATCGAATTTCCTCCCATCGAACCTCTTTTCATACACTCTTATCACCCAACATGCGTTTTATTTTGTCAGTGAGACCCGAAGTGTGAGACTCCTTCTCTATGGTGTAGATGGCCCTTATGGCCTTCAGCTCGTCCTTCCTCCTGCTCCCCTTTATCCATATCCAACCGTTCTGCCCCACTATGATGGCGGTGTTCGTCATCTCCTTTATGAGCTTGATCATGCTCCCACCTTTCCCTATGACCCTGGGAACCTTGTAACTAGTTATCTTAATTATGTGTCCGCCTTCTAATTTCCTCAAGCCAGGCCCTTTCATGGATAGTTGGACGTTCTTCGACCTGGTCACGCTTATCACCTTGGCCACGATCTTGTCCCCCAAATCGTAATACCTGCTCAAATCGGTCTTCAAGAGGTCGACGTACTCCTTGACCGCCTCCCCCACTGGCAAATTGGCCATGTAAGGCCCGCCTATGTTCACTATCCATCCAGAGAACCCTATATCCACCACCTCACCTATCACTACGTGCCCTGGTTTTGGATTGTAGGGTCCCTCCAACGGGATTATCTTCAACACCCTCCCGCTTATGTCCGCTAAGCCTACCACCGTCGCTATTATCTTCTTTCCTTCCCTTATGGTCCCCTCTCCGGGTATGATATCCATGCCCTCTCCCAAGACCTCGCCAGGTATCACTATTTGCTTGGGTTTCACGTATATCATTCTGACACCCTCACGTCCACCTCTCCTTTCGTTAATTGATTCAATTCGGAGAGCACGCCATCTAAAATTCCAGCAGGGATCTCGAGCTCGCACATCCAGTCACCATTATTCAGCCACGTTTCCTTAGAGACTTCTCCGAACCCCTTGACTTTCCCGTATATCTTCGGGGCATATCTCGCGGGGATGATCACCCTCAACTTCTTAGTGGAGAGCTTTATGGGGATGATGGGCCTCAGGGCCTCCAAGACGTTCTTTATCTGCTCCTCCACCCCCTTGAACGGATCTATGTGGACCTTCGCCTGTTCCATCGCCAACTCTATCCTCTTCTCGGGAATAGGAGTGTTGGTCTTTGGGTCCACCGCATACCTGCTTATCTTGAAAATGATCTGCTTCCTCTTCTCCTCGAGTAGCTTCCTCCTGTATTCGGCATTGAGCTGGATCTCCCCCTTCTTGATGATCTCCTCAGCTATCTTCAGGACGTCATCCGTCCCGAAGTACTTCTCCAGATCCGGGGCAGCCTCTCCCTTCCTCGCGTCCTTGAACACCCTCTCCACGGCGAGGACATCCCTTATATCCACTTGTTCCCCTTTCCTGAACCTCATGGCCAAATCACAATCCACGAGTATCTGGAACTCCTTCCCATCTTTCCTGAGTTTGGCGATTACAGCATCTTCTACGCTTACCATACCTCTACCTCGAGAACTTGATTATATCTTCCCTCTTCATGCGCTTGAACTTCTTATCCTTCATGGC